>CANRVK010000154.1 GCA_947643285.1 uncultured Eubacteriaceae bacterium | reverse complement strand
AACTGCTCATTAAGTGCCGACGTCTTCCAAGGGGCTTCTTTTGGAATACTTCCTTCCCTCCGCTGGTTGGCTGTTCTAATTTTTGAAAAGAGAATGTTACTAAAGTTTATGAGATTGAAGTGAGGAGATATGCGGAAGATATAATAAATTATAAATTCATGACGTTCTGATATTAATTTAAAATGCTTTAATTTGCTTTTTAAGGCACTTTTAGATTGCTATAGTATTTTTATATGGCATGAATATATAATCGTTTATTTAGGGCGTTAAATCGCTTCTAGGCATATAACAAAAGTTTTTAGGAGTAGTATTTATTTTATATAGGGTTGAGGGTTGGTAATTATTTAAAAGAGTGTATGGTAGGTAGAAAGGAGTTTTTTATATCATGAAATTAATATGCAGTAAATCTGATCTTTTAAGAGCAGTTAATATTGTTTTAAAAGCAGTACCTTCACGAACTACAATGTCTATTCTGGAATGTATTTTGATTCAGGCATCGTCTGATATCATAAAGCTTACAGGGAATGACACGGAATTAGGCATAGAAACGATTGTAAAGGGTGAAATTTTGGAGGAAGGGAGGATCGCCCTTAATGCACGTATTTTCTCAGATATCATTCGTAAATTGCCGGATAATGATGTGACAATTGAGAGCAATGAGAACTTTAATGTTACGATTATCTGTGAAAAGGCGAAATTTACAATAGCAGGGAAGGCAGGGGATGATTTTTCAAACTTGCCGTATATAGAGAAAAATAATTTTATTAGTTTATCACAGTTTACACTGAAAGAGGTCATTCAACAGACAATTTTTTCGATCAGCGATAATGAGAGTAATAAATTGATGACGGGTGAATTGATTGAAGTGATAGATAATGAGATGAAGGTGGTTTCTTTAGATGGTCATAGAATTTCTATTCGTAAGATTGAGTTAAAGGAGAATTATGAACATGTGAAAGTAGTAGTTCCCGGAAAGACATTATCTGATATCAGCAAGATTTTAACAGGCGGAACAGAAGATGAAGTTCATATCTTTTTTACAAATAACCACATTTTATTTGAATTTGATAATACGATTGTTGTTTCTCGTCTGATTGAAGGAGAATATTTTAAAATCAATCAGATGCTCTCGTCTGATTATGAAACAAAAATAGTGATTAATAAACGGGAGATGTTAGATTGTATTGATCGAGCTACTCTGTTAGTAAAAGAGGGAGATAAAAAGCCTATTATTATTAACATTAAGGACAACATGATGGAGTTAAAGATAAACTCTGCTGTGGGTTCTATGGACGAAACGGTGGATATCGTAAAAGAGGGCAAAGATATCATGATTGGCTTTAATCCTAAATTTTTAATCGACGCATTGCGCGTGATAGATGATGAAAAAATAAATGTATATTTGGTAAATCCAAAAGCTCCTTGTTTTATTCGAGATGATAAGGAAAGTTATGTATATTTGATTCTGCCAGTTAATTTTAACACCATATAACAAAAATCATTTATCCACATGTTATCCACACAGTAAAAAAGTTATCCACATTTTAAGAAACAAATGTGGATATTATGAGAGATTTTGTGTGGATTAGGTGTATAAGATATTTTTATAAAATAGAAATCAGAGCAGAAAAGGGGAAATTATGGAAAAGATTGTTTTAAAAGGTGAATTTATTAAGTTGGGACAGGCATTAAAGGCTGTTGGGGTCGTGGATTCGGGCGTAGAGGCTAAGATCGTGATTCAAGATGGAAAAGTAAGGGTAAATGGAGAAATCGAATATCAGAGGGGAAAGAAGCTCCATAAGGGGGATAGAATTTTGTTTGATGGAGAAGAAATAGAGATCGATGGTAATTGAAACAATAGAGTTACAGAATTTCAGAAATTATAAAACATTATCTATGGAGTTTGACGAGGGCACTACTATCCTGCATGGAGATAATGCACAGGGAAAGACAAATGTTTTAGAGGCGATTGTTGTGTCTGGAACGGCGAAATCTCATAAGGGAAGCAAAGACAGAGAGATGATTCTGTTCGGCGAAGAAGAGGCTCATATTAAAACAATAGTCAGGAAAAAAGACATTCCATATCGAATAGATATCCACTTGAAAAAAAATAAACCGAAAGGGATAGCTATTAATGGCATTCCGATTAAAAAAGCGAGTGAATTATTTGGTATTGTGAATGTAATATTTTTTTCTCCCGAAGATTTGAATTTAATTAAAGACGGACCGGGAGAAAGAAGGCGTTTTCTTGATTTAGAATTATGTCAGTTGGATAAACTATATATATATAATCTGGTAAATTATAACAAATCGTTAAATCAGAGAAATCAGTTACTGAAAAATTTGACCTTACAGCCTGAATTTATGGATACTCTTGATATTTGGGATGAAAAGTTGGTGGAATATGGGACAGAAATCATAAAAAGAAGAGAAATGTTTATCCATTCGCTTAATAAAATTATTTATCAGATTCACAGAAAACTTTCAGGGGAAAGAGAAGAATTACAAATTTTTTATGAACCAGATATAGAAGCAGAAAATTTTGCATCTTCTCTGAAACGAAATCGAGAGAGGGATATAAAATTTAAGATGACAAATGTTGGACCTCATAGGGACGATATGAGTTTTATCATACAAAATGTGGATATCCGCAAATATGGTTCACAGGGGCAGCAGAGGACAGCAGCACTTTCTCTAAAGTTAGCAGAAATAGAAATAGTAAAACAATTCATTCATGATACACCTGTTTTGCTGTTGGATGATGTGCTATCAGAATTAGATGGTCATAGACAAAATCATTTATTAAATAATATCGCCCATGTGCAGACAATTATCACTTGCACGGGATTGGATGGATTTATAGAAAACAGGTTTAAAATAAATAAAACTTATCAAATTGTAAATGGAACAATACGGAAATAATTGTATTAAAGGAGGCAAGTTATGATAGGACAAGAATATGATGAAAATCAGATTCAGATATTAGAGGGATTAGAAGCAGTAAGAAAAAGACCCGGAATGTATATAGGCACGACAGAATCAAAGGGGCTTCACCATCTGGTATATGAAATTGTCGATAATGCAGTGGATGAGGCATTAGCTGGTTTTTGTGATAATATTGATATATCTATTAATCCAGATAACTCCATCACCGTAATAGATAATGGGCGGGGGATTCCTGCTGGAATACATCCAAAAGCAGGAGTTTCAAGCATTGAAGTTGTATACACCATTTTACACGCAGGCGGAAAGTTTGGAGGTGGAGGTTATGATTTTTCAGGCGGACTTCATGGAGTTGGCGCTTCTGTCGTCAATGCGCTGTCTGAATGGTTAGAAGTGCGTGTTTATCAGGGTGGAAAAATATATCAGCAGAGATATGAGCAAGGGAAAGCGGTATATCCTGTGAAAGTCATCGGAGAGTGCCCATTAGAACAAACAGGGACAGAAGTTGCTTTTTTACCAGATAAAGGGATTTTTGAAGAAACGGTATTTAATTTTGAGGATTTAAAAACCAGACTGCGTGAAACAGCCTTTTTGATGAAGAATGTGAAAATTATTTTGAGGGATAAGAGAGAAGAGCCTGAGAATGTAGTGACATTGCATTATGAAGGGGGGATTAAGGAGTTTGTAACTTATCTCAATAAGAGCAGGGAAGTGATTTATGAGAATGTGATTTATTGTGAGGGCACAAAAGATGGAGTTTATGTGGAAGTGGCGATGCAGCACAATGATGCCTATACAGAAAGCTGTTATAGCTTTGTAAACAACATTATCACCCCTGATGGAGGAACTCATGTGGTAGGCTTTAGAAATGCCCTTACAAAGACTTTTAACGACTATGCGAGGGAAAATAAATTACTAAAGGACAATGAGCCAAATCTTTCCGGAGAAGATATTCGAGAGGGACTCACTACGATTATCAGCATAAAAGTAAAAGATCCTCAATTTGTGAGTCAGACAAAGGAGAAGTTAGGAAATAGTGAAGCGCGCAGTGCAGTAGATGGCATTGTATCAGAACAGCTCACCTATTTCTTAGAACAGAATCCTGCGGTAGCGAAATTGATCTGTGATAAAGCGATTTTAGCCCAGAGGGCGCGAGATGCGGCCAGAAAGGCACGAGATTTGACGAGAAGAAAGACAGCCTTGGAAAGTACCAGCCTGCCGGGAAAATTGGCGGACTGCTCCGATAAAGACCCTAAAAACTGTGAAATTTATATCGTGGAAGGAGATTCTGCAGGTGGCTCTGCTAAGACAGCACGTTCTCGTAATACACAGGCCATTTTGCCTCTGAGGGGTAAAATTTTAAATGTGGAAAAGGCGAGATTGGATAAAATTTTGGGCAATGAAGAAATTAAGGCTATGATAACTGCATTTGGCACTGGTATTCATGAAGATTTTGATATTTCTAAACTGCGTTATCATAAAATTATTATTATGACAGATGCCGATGTAGATGGGGCGCATATCAGTACCCTCTTATTGACGTTTCTATACCGTTTTATGCCCGATTTAATCAAGGAGGGCTATGTATATCTGGCTCAGCCTCCTTTGTACAAATTAGAGCGAAATAAGAGGGTCTGGTACGCATATAGCGATGAGGAACTCAATCGGATTATCGCAGAGGTGGGGAGAGATAATAGCAACAAGATTCAGCGCTATAAAGGTTTAGGAGAGATGGATGCGGAACAGCTATGGGAAACCACCATGGATCCAGAAAAGAGAATCTTGCTCAGAGTGACCATCGATGATATTTCTGCGGCTGATATTGACTTGACTTTTACTACCTTAATGGGGGATAAAGTAGAACCTAGAAGAGAATTTATAGAATCAAATGCGAAATATGTACAGAACTTGGATATTTAGGAGAATCAAAAGTACCCGAAAATTATTTGGAGGAAAAGAGAATGGATGAAAATATCTTTGATAAGATTCATGATGTGGATTTAAAAAAGACAATGGAGAATTCTTATATTGATTATGCTATGAGTGTAATCGCTGCGCGCGCCCTCCCAGATGTGAGAGATGGGTTAAAACCTGTGCAGAGAAGAGTTTTATTTTCCATGATAGAATTGAATAATGGTCCAGATAAACCACACAGAAAATGCGCTCGTATTGTCGGTGATACTATGGGTAAATATCATCCTCATGGTGACAGCTCGATCTATGGGGCTTTGGTAAATATGGCACAGGAATGGTCTACTAGATATCCGCTTGTAGATGGACATGGAAATTTTGGATCGGTAGATGGAGATGGGGCTGCTGCGATGAGGTACACAGAAGCGAGATTGAGCAGAATTTCCATGGAAATGTTGGCGGATATCAATAAAGACACCGTAGATTTTATGCCTAACTTTGATGATACAGAGAAAGAGCCTGTGGTACTCCCTTCCCGTTTTCCAAATCTATTAGTAAATGGAACTACAGGAATCGCAGTAGGTATGGCGACAAATATCCCCCCACACAATCTAAAAGAAACGATTCATGCAGTAGTGAAGATAATTGATAATCGAGTTTTAGAAGATAGGGAAACAAGCATGGGAGAACTTCTAGAGATTATCAAAGGACCAGATTTTCCGACTGGGGCGATGATTCTTGGAACAGCAGGGATAGAAGAGGCTTATCGTACAGGAAGAGGGAAAATAAGAGTGAGAGCTGTGACAAGCATTGAGCCGATGAATAATGGCAAAAACCGTATTATTGTCACAGAACTGCCTTATATGGTCAATAAAGCCAAATTGATTGAGAAGATGGCGGAGTTAGTAAAGGATAAAAAAATAGATGGAATAACCGATATCAGAGATGAATCCGATCGTACTGGAATGAGAATCTGTATTGAGTTAAGACGAGATGTGAATCCGAATATAGTGCTTAATTTATTGTATAAACATACACAATTACAGGATACTTTTGGCGTTATTATGTTGGCATTGGTGAATGGAGAGCCTAAAGTATTGAATCTTCTCGATATGTTGAAGAATTATTTAATCCATCAGGAAGAAGTGGTAGCGAGAAGAACACGATATGAATTAAATAAAGCACAAGAGCGGGCGCATATTTTAGAAGGTTTATTGATTGCTTTAGATAATATTGATGATGTTATAAATATAGTTCGGAGTTCAAAATCAGTACAAGAGGCAAAAGCACATTTGATGGAGAGGTTTGGGCTGTCCGATCTACAGGCGCAGGCGATTGTGGATATGCGTATAAGGGCGCTCACTGGCTTAGAGCGCGAGAAATTAGAACAAGAATATAAGGCATTGATGGAGAGAATTGAGGAGTTAAAAGCGATTTTGGCAGATGAAAAGCGTCTGTTACAGGTGATAAGGGAAGAGATTTTAATGATCGCTGAGAAGTATGGAGATGATAGGCGTACTTCTATTGGGTATGACGAATATGATATTTCCATGGAAGATATGATCCCAAATGAAAATGTGGTAATTGCTAGAACAAATCGGGGTTATATCAAACGTATGACAATCGATAATTTTAAGAGCCAAAATCGAGGCGGCAAGGGAATTAAGGGGATGCAGACCATTGAGGAGGATTATATTGAAGACCTTCTCATGACTTCTACCCATCATTATTTGATGTTTTTCACCAATCATGGAAAAGTGTATCGAATGAAGGCATATGAGATTCCAGAATCCAGCCGTACAGCGAGGGGGACAGCGATCATTAATTTGATTCAGTTAGAGCCAGAGGAAAAGATAACAGCTATGATACCAATTAAGGAGTATAAAGAAAAACATTATTTATTTATGGCGACAAAAAATGGCATTGTAAAGAAGACACCGATTACAGATTATGCTAATGTGAGAAAGAAGGGGTTAGCTGCGATCACTTTGAGGGAAGATGATGAGCTGATAGAAGTAAAAGCTACGAATGATGAAAATGATATTTTCTTAGTGACAAAATTCGGGCAATGTATTCGTTTCAATGAAAGAGATGTGAGAAGCACTGGAAGGACTTCTATGGGGGTAATTGGGATGAATTTAGAGGATCAGGATGAAGTGATAGGGATGCAGTTAAATACTCAAGGAAGGGCGTTATTATTCGTTTCTGAGAAGGGGATGGGGAAGAGAACCTTTATATCAGAATTTACGAAGCAGCATCGAGGCGGAAAAGGGATAAAATGTTATAAAATAAATGAAAAGACAGGAAATGTAGTGGGAGTGAAAGCTGTAGATGAGAATCAGGAGATAATGCTTATTACGACAGAAGGAATTATTATTCGTTTAGAAGTGAATAATATTTCAAAATTAGGTCGTGTCACTTCAGGGGTAAAACTCATCAATATGGACGATAATATTACAGTAGCTAGTATAGCAAGGGTGAGAGAGTGTGAGAATGAGATAGAAAAGGATATTTTTAGTCAGTTAGAAGGAGAGGATAAAGAGGGGATAGAGATTGATGGGGTTGAGGAATAGTAGTGATAGGGTTAGGTTAAGGTAAGTAAGTAGGGGGGATTGGTTGGTAGGGGGACGTTCTTGGCATGAGGGGCGCTCCAGCAAAGAACAACTACAAACAAAACCGGCGAAACCTCCCATACACAACGAACGGGACAAAACGCCCCCCCAGTAGGTCGGGTTTCGAATTGACCCAGTCTTA
>CANRVK010000153.1 GCA_947643285.1 uncultured Eubacteriaceae bacterium | reverse complement strand
GTGCCGACGTCTTCCAAGGGGCTTCTTATGGAATACTTCCTTGCCTCCGCTGGTTTGTTGGCTGTTCTGCCTTTTGAAAAATGAATCCTATACAAGTATCAACATCCATCTTTCTTCAGTATAATGGCATATATAAGGATTGTCAACCATTTTATATTTTTGGTTTATATTTCACTATAAAGAGTAACAAACGCATATTACCCTTTCTATTTTACAGTTATCAGGAAACTCTCTTTTCAAAAAGTAGAACAGATTACAAACTAGCGGAGGCGAGGAAGTATTCCGAAAGAAGCCCCTTGGAAGACGCTTGCCCGTTAATGAGCAGTTCCGCGGGGAAGCGGGGCTGCGAATTTAGTGTCCGCTACGTCTGGAACGGAGCGGGAGCGCGGCTTCGTTGGAATACTTCCTCGCCGCAGCGGAACAAATTTTACTACCCCCAATCAATCTTAAAATAAAATAGTAACAAAATCTTTCCTTTATTTTGACACAAGATAGAAGCTATGTTATACTAAAAAAATAATAATTTATGATACACATGGTATAAAAAAGTAGAAAAGGAGCAGAAAGGAAATTTTCCGTCAATATGAAATATTTATTAGTAGCGATTAATGCGAAATATATTCATTCCAATCTTGCCGTATATGACTTAAAAGCATATGTCAGAGAGTATGAAAAGGAAATAGAAATTGCAGAATATACCATCAATCAAAATCCAGATGAAATTTTAAAAGATATCTATAAACGAAGACCTGATTTTATCGCCTATTCCTGTTATATTTGGAATATTTCTATGATAGAACAACTGATAAAAGAAGTGATAAAGGTTTTGCCTAGAGCAGAAATTTGGTTGGGCGGACCAGAGGCATCTTATCGAGCGAAAGAATTCATGCAAAAATATTCTTTTTTAAGAGGTATTATGATAGGAGAGGGAGAGGAAACGTTTTATCAGCTTTTACAATATTATAAAACAGGGGAGAGAAGTTTAAAAGAAATACAGAGTATTCTTTATTGGGAAGAGGGAGAAATACAGGAAACGAAAATAGGAGAGTTGTTAGATTTATCGTCTGTTCCATTTCCCTATCAAGAACTCACAGAATTTGAGAATAGAATTATTTATTATGAAAGCAGCAGGGGTTGTCCTTTTTCTTGTAGCTATTGTTTGTCCTCTGTTGATAAAAAGCTGCGTTTTCGAGAATTAAGTCTTGTAAAAAAAGAATTGCAGTTTTTCTTAGATGAAAAAGTAGAGCAAGTGAAATTTGTGGATCGCACATTTAATTGTAAAAGAGGACATGCATTTGAGATTTGGGAATATATTTTGGAACATGATAATGGAATTACAAATTTTCATTTTGAAATTTCAGCAGATTTATTGACAACAGAAGAGTTAAAACTCATGGAAAAGATGCGTCCGGGACTCATTCAGCTTGAAATTGGAGTGCAGTCTACGAATTTAGAAACATTAAAAGCGATTCGCCGTGTCACGAATTTAGAGATGTTGAAAGAAAACGTAGCAACAATTCATTCCTTTCAAAATATCCATCAACATTTAGATTTAATTGCAGGTTTGCCCTATGAAGATTATCATTCTTTTCAAAATTCTTTTAATGAAGTATATAGAATGAAACCGGATCAGCTGCAGTTGGGATTTTTAAAAGTGCTGGCAGGCACACAGATTTGGGAAGATGCAAAGGAAGGCGAAATTGTATATCAGGATATGCCGCCTTATGAAGTGCTTTATACGAAATGGATAAGTTATGATGAAATATTAGTATTAAAGGGGATTGAGCAGATGGTAGAAGCTTATTATAATAGCTTACAATTTACTTGTTCTGTTGCTTATCTCGTCCCATATTTTGAAACTCCATTTTCTTTTTATCAAAAGTTAGCAGATTATTATGAAAAAAATACCATATTTGAATCCAAACATTCAAGGATAGGAAGATTTTTGCTTCTTCTTGATTTTGCAAAAGACTATTTAGAAGAAAAACAGCTAATAATATTAAAAGAAAAGATGGTATATGATTTGTATTTAAGAGAAAATGCCAAAAGCAGACCAGATTTTGCAAAAGAAGAAGAAAACTGGAAAGAACAGCGGAAAAATTTTTATAGACAAGAGGTAAAAGAAAGAAGATATTTGCCGAAATATCAAGATTATGATGGGAAACAGATCGCGAAGATGACACACTTAGAGAGGTTTTCTAGAAATCCTGTCACAGATGAAGAAGGAGAAGTTTGGATATTATTTGACTATAAAGAAAGAAATCCATTCACTTATGCTGCTAGAACAATAGAGATAAAAAAGTAAGAGGAACAAAAAATTTTATTCTCGCGAGCAATGAGGTAAGTGGTTGCTTGTAGAAAGATATTTGATTAAAATACAGAGGAGGCTTTTTAGTGAACAAAAAAAGAGTTTCGCAAATTCTTCAGTTATTGGACGAGCATTATACGACAGAATATAAATGTTATTTGAATTATGAAACTCCATGGCAGTTATTGATTGCGACGATTTTGAGCGCACAGTGTACAGATGCCAGAGTGAATATTGTGACAAAGGATTTATTTCAAAAATATCCTACCTTAGAGGATTTTGCGAATGCATCTTTAGAAGAATTACAGAAGGATATTCATGCGACAGGGTTTTTCCGAAATAAAGCGAAGAATATTATCTCCTGTACCAAAACATTAGTGGAAACATATCATGGAGAAGTGCCCAGCCGTTTAGAGGATTTAATAGGTCTTGCTGGGGTGGGCAGAAAGACAGCAAATGTGATTCGGGGAAATATATTTCATGAACCGAGTATTGTGGTGGATACACATGTAAAACGAATTTCTAGAAAATTTGGCTTTACTAAAGAAGAAGATCCAGTGAAAATAGAATATGATCTGATGAAAGTATTGCCAAAGGATCATTGGATTCTTTATAATATTCAAATCATCACGCATGGGAGGGGATTGTGTACAGCTAGGAATCCAAAATGCAAAGAGTGTTTTCTCAATCATTTATGTAAAGAGGCTGAAATATGATAAATAGATTTGTAGCAGTGGATATTGAAACAACAGGGCTAGATCCGAAAAGAGATAGAATTGTAGAAATTGGAGCTGTCCGAATAAAAGAAGGAAAGATGGAGGAAACATATCAGTCTTTTGTGAATCCGCAGCGGAAATTATCAACATTTATTACAGAATTAACTGGGATTAGACAGGAAATGTTACAAGATGCGCCGATGATCGATGAAGTGATAGAAGAATTTTTAAAATTTGTAGGAGAGGATTGTCTGTTAGGACATCATGTGATATTTGATTTCAGTTTTTTAAAACGAAATGCGGTAAATTGTGGATATTCTTTTGAGAAAGAAGGAATTGATACTTTAAAGATCGCGAGAAAGTTTTTAAAAGGGTTAAAGCAGAGATCGTTATCAGCATTATGTGAATATTATAAGATTGAAAACCCTCATGCACATAGGGCAAAAGAAGATGCGATAACAGCTATCCTGCTATATCAGAAATTAGTGGAGGAATTTTATACAGAGGAAGAAGAGGTGAAAAAGGTTTTTTCACCACAGCCATTACACTATGAAGTGAGGAAAGAAACAGAGATTACAAAAGCGCAGTTAAAGTATTTGGAAGATTTATGCAGGTATCATCATGTGTCATTAGAAATGGAGATAAAAAGTCTGACGAAAAGCGAGGCTTCCCGTCAGATTGACTTTATTCTATCACATTATGGTAGGATAAGGTAGCGGCTTTCATTTGCTTCAATTCTTTGATAATAGGATCTTTCATTAGTGTATTGAGTTCAGAAGCGGTTTGAATGATAGCATCTACTTTATCATAATTTTGATTTTCCAGATATAATTTACCTAATAGGATATAGTGACCTCGGACATCTGTTTTACATGAAATTCCAAATTCTAAAACTTGTATCGCTTCTTTATCATAAGAAAGTTCATGGAGGCGAGTGCCCCATTGATAAAGGGTTCTGGCGAGTAGGATAAAATTTTGGTCATACTTTGTTAAAATAGGTAAATTCGCAGCTCCGTATTTTAATTTTAAATCGGTATTTGTGATTCCAGATAAATTCACAATCGGTTCTGACTGAAGCCTTTTTATTTCCTCCTGAAAATTTTCAAGTTTTTCATCGATTCCAGAAAAAAAGGGTAGGGAATTTATAGGAATTGTGATATAATGAAGATCGTCCAAAGGTTTTTTGCGGACGTTGTTGGCTTTTGTTTCTCTTTCCCAGAAGGCTTCCTCTCTTTTGGCATCTCGTTTGGAAACTCTGGCAACATTATGACGAAACAAAAAAGCTAATATAACAATAATAATAAAAATCATAGGAATACGCATAATATTTTCTCCTATCGTGAAAGAGGTGATTTAGGTTGAACTTTCATAATTCTAAAACCAGAAAAATTGTTTCTGGAATTATCGTTGCATTATTAATTGTGGCAATGGTTCTGCCGATGTTATTAAGTGTAATTTATTAATTTATGTAATCAATCCTATTATTACTATACCGAAAAAAGACAGTGACGTCAATATTATATTCTTTTTTCTTGAAACAGTAGTGACAAGTAAAGTTGTTTTTTATTTTATGAAATAAGCTTGTTCTAGATACTGCGAGCGGAAAGAAATAACAGGATAAAATTTGCTGTTATAAAAGACTGATGTAAAATACGTTTTGAGAAAAGAAAGAGAACAAAAAAGCTATTTTACAACAGTCTTTTACTATGATTTACGATTCAATATGATATTTACTGTCAAAGATTCGGTAGGTGAGGGGATAAAAAAAGAAAGGGAATAGAAATGAAAAAAAGATTTATAAAAATGGCTGCTATTTTAAGTATTTGTGCAGCTAGTATGGCAATGAACAATCAGTTTATATCAGCGGAAGAGGAAACAAGCGTTGAAATTACTGTTTACGAAGGAGTGAAAGTTGGGGAAGTAGAAATCGGAGGAATGACCAAAGATGAGGCAGAAGCGGCTGTAAACTCTTATATTACAAACATTTTAAATGAGAAAATTACATTGTCTTTAGATGGCAGTGATGATAAAAAAATAGAGCTTACAGCAGGGGATTTAGGACTTTCTTGGAGTAATCAATCGATATTGGAAGAAGCGGTAAATTTGGGAAAAAGTGGGAATGTAATTAAACGCTATAAAGTGAAAAAAGATATCGCTAATTCTCAGGTCAGTTATGAGATGGAATTTCAAATTGATACACAGAAAATAAAACAAGTGTTAGAAGAACAAAAGGGAAATTTTGAAGGCGAAGTGATGAATGCGAGCATAAAGAAGACAGGAAATGGTTTTGAAATAACAGAAAGCCAGTCCGGCATCACTATCAATGTAGAAGAAAGTATCAATAAAATTAAACAGAGTATATTAGAAGATTGGAATAAACAGGGAGAATTGCAGATTTCACTTGTTTCTCAGGAATTACAGCCTACCATTAAAAAAGAAGATTTACAAACCATTCAGTCAGATCCGATGGCATCTTTTACTACCTCTTATACTTCATCAGGGTCATCTCGTTCTGCGAATATTGATGTTGCAGTGCAAAAGATTAATGGCAGTTTACTCATGCCGGGAGAACAGTTCTCTTGTTTAGAGCATATGATACCATTTACCAAAGAAAATGGCTATTATCCGGCTGGTTCTTATATGGGAGGAAAATTAGTGGATAGCTATGGAGGCGGTGTGTGCCAAGTTTCCACTACTTTATATAATACGGTTTTATTAGCAGAATTAGAAGTGGTACAGAGAAATAATCATGGACTCACAGTAGGTTATGTACAATTATCCTCTGATGCCGCTATCGCAGAAAGCAGTGGAATGGATTTCATATTCCGAAATAATACAGAGTATCCTATTTATATAGAAGGTTATACCAATAATAAAAAAGTGACTTTTCAAATCTATGGAAACGATCAAAGACCAGCAAACCGCACGATCGAATATAAGAATAAAGTTGTTGAAGTGTTAAAACCACCGGCAGATGTGATTACAAAGGATTCTTCTCTGCCAGAAGGAACAAGAAGAGTAACACAAAGCTCCCATACTGGATATCGTGCAGAACTTTATAAATATGTCTATGTAGATGGAGTACAGCAGTCTGTAGAAAAAGTGAACAGCAGTTATTATGCTCCAGCCCCTAATTATGTTACAGTGGGAGGTTCTGGTATAGTACAGGAAACAGAAAAGCAGCCAGAAACAAATTCAGAGGGCACACCAGTTGAAACTGTTCCTGCTAATGTATCTGTAGATGAAACTCAAAATGAGAGTGAAGGAAATCCAGAAACAACAAAAGCTCCAACAGAAGAAACACAACCACAGAGTCCGACAGAAATAACTACATCAGAAGAAACACAGCCACAGAGTCCAGCAGAAATAACTACACCAGCAGAAACACAGCCACAGAGTCCAACTGAGGTAACTACACCAGCAGAAACACAGAAAGTGGAACAACAGACAACGATAAAAACAGAAGAGGTAGAAACACTGATTATACCAGAAACACAAATTATACCGGAAACACAAATTACACCAGAAACAGAAATTACACCAGAAACAGACCCTAATGTAAATTAGAAACAAAAGATAGTGGTGAATAAGTTTTAAATTTTCGTGGGAGAAGTTTATGAGGTTAGGAAAAATAACAGAACCCATCTTAAAGCGTTCTATTTTGAAAGAGATAAAAAGAAGAAGAGAAGAAGTGAAAATAGGAGCTGGGATTGGAATAGACAGTGCAGTGATAAAATATGAACCAGATGAATATTTGGTTACAACGATAGATACCAAAGAATTAAATTTTGAATATGCGGTAAAGACTGTTTTTTATCATGCGATAAATGATTTAGCAGCAGCCAAGGCAGAACCTATCGCCATTTTAATTTCTTTATTATTGCCGGAGAATTATTCAGAAGCAAAGTTAAAAAAGATAATAAAACAACTAGAACTGGAATGTGAGATAGAGAGAGTAGAGATTGCAGGAGGTCATACAGAAGTGATGAACTCTATTCAAAATCCGATTTTAACAATAACAGGATTGGGAAAATCTATACATATTGCCAGTAAAATAGAACCGAATCAGGATATCGTGATGAGTAAGTATATTGGGATAGAAGGAAGTATACAGCTTGTCTGTAAAAGAAAAGAGGTTCTTTTAAAGCGATATAGTAAAATATTTTTAGAGAGAATAGAAGAATGGATTCCATGGCTTTCTGTTTCAAAAGAAGCTGCTATTGCCGTTGAGCATGGTGTATCAGCTATGCATGATGTAGAAGAAACAGGAATATTCGGTGCTCTTTGGGAATTGGGGGAAAGGGCAGAAGTAGGGTTGATGGTCAATATAAAAAAGATACCTGTGAAACAGGAAACAATAGAAATATGTGAATACTTTGATATCAATCCTTATGAAATTGATTCTGCTGGAAGTTTATTAATGGTGACAGAAAGAGGAGAAGATCTGGTGCTGAAATTACAAAAGGCGGGAATACCAGCAGAGGTGATTGGAAAGACAATGCCCGGAAATGACAGAATATTAATAAACGGAGAAGAAAGAAGATATTTAGAACCTATGAGGAGAAATGAATCTGAAAAAATAGGGAATTGAGAAAGGCAAAAGGGGACGCTCCGGCAAGGAAGTATTCCAGCGAAGCCGCGCTTTCGCTCCGTT
>CANRVK010000152.1 GCA_947643285.1 uncultured Eubacteriaceae bacterium | reverse complement strand
ATAAGAAGCCCCTTGGAAGACGTTGGCACTTAATGAGCAAACCCGCAAGAAGCGGAATTTGTGAATTTAGTACCGTTACGTCTGGAACGGAGCGGAAGCGCGGCTTCGTTGGAATACTTCCTTCCCTGTGCGACCCTTTCATCACCATATCCCTCTACTAAAAAAACAACTACCTTTATTCCAAACAACTCTCCATCTTAAAACTGACTTCTTACTTCCTTCCTCCTCGCAAGAAAAAACAGCCCTATCCCTATCACACTATAACATATCCTGTTGATCCAATATCCCATCGGTACATAAAACTCTGGCTCTATCCCTCCTATTTCTAATGGATAACCCTTGAAAAAACTTTCTCCAAACAACTCCACTTGATAAGGCAGAGAAAGAAAAGCTAGAATCAATACCATCATAATGATTCCATAGATAACAATATTCTTTTTACCTCCCATCATTCTCCCTATCCCCATAAAGAGGAAAAATGTTGGCAAAAGAACGGTTATGATAATGCCTATAAAATTCGCTATCCGTGTATAACCAAAGAATCTATTTAGAAAAATAAAACTTAATAAAGCCACAATCCCACTCTGTATCAAAAATCCAATCGCTATTACAACATAACGGATTGTAACAATCTTTTCATATGAAGTAGGAGTAGCTAATAAAATCCCTTTTATCTCTTTTTCCTGTTTAGAATAAAAAAAGGTAACAAAAAACAACAGCATAATAGATAATATAGGTGATATCTTTGCCAAATAATATCCAAAACTCCATTCTGAAAACGGTGCGGTATTAGATATTCCTAAAATAACATCTCTTGTCAGCAATCCCCAGCTATAGCATACTATAACTGCACATAAAATCAGATAAACTTTATGAAATAACAATCTTTTTAATTCATATTTTAATATCTCACTCAAGTTCTAAGTCCTCCCTTGTCAGCCCACAGGCATTTAGAAAATCTTCATATGTTAAATACGAATACGCCTTTTCTTGAAATAACTTTTTCAAGATTTTATCCATAGCTTCTTCTCCCCCTACTAACTGTTCTGCTTTTAATATTTTTAATGGCATCACCTGATACTTCAATATTGGTCTTTGTTCATTTTGAATCAATGCCACATAGCTCTCTGGCAGCTTTTCTAAATATTCTGGATACCGATGATAAAAATTATTTTTTAATTTATCCGCTCCCTCTTGCCATAAATCCACATAATTTTCCTTGGCATATTCTTCTCCGAACTTTTCCTTCATCAGCCGATATGTAGTATATACAGTCAGCCCTTCCGAAGACCATTCCTGTTCTTCTTCTGTTTCCATAAACATATTTCCCAGCCCCCACCATTGATGAATGATCTCATGTGCCATCACCTCACTGCCAGAAGCTCCTCTGTTCTTATCTGTTAATCCTTCCTCACTAAAACAAGTTTCAGCCATCGCACTAGCACCATCTCCTGCATATCCTCCACTTGAATATGCGGATAGTTCAACTAATTTCATTCCTTCTTCTCCATAAAAAGAAAGCGCTCCTATATGTTCATCACAATATTCAAATACCTCTTTTATCGTTTCTTTGATATTAATTTTATCCATAATTTCTTTATGTCTGGCGCTATAGATAAAACGAATCGGAATCCCTGCTGCCTCTAAATCTTCTGATGTAAAATCTGCGGCATAAAAAATAATTCCTTGTCCTTTCTGTTGTAATTTCCATGTTTTTGTTCCATCTTCATTTTCTGAAATGCAGACAAAATCATCTCTTCCAAATGAAACAGCCATCATATGTGCTGGAAGAGTTATCCGTGCCTCAAATAAATAATTTATTGCAGGAGCAACTTTTATATAGGGCACAAATTTTGTATTATCCAAATAAATATAATCAGAACTTATCTGTCTATCTCCTTGAAAAGTTTCTGTTATACTCCATTCTCTCGGAAAACCTCCATATTCCATGCTCAAAAGAATTTCTTTCTCCGCTGGCAAAGTGATTTCTACCTGTTTTTCATTAAAATCATCATTCTGCCTGTCCACTACAAGAACTTCTTTTCCATTTGCTTTCACATTAGAAATCGTATAACCCGGATTAATTGTTAAAATCATGCGCTGTTCATTTGAACTCATATTTTTTAACTCAATCGTCATGTTACCTTGTAAAGTTCCTTTTTTCACATCTGGAACTATCTCTGCTGTTATTTTACTATAATTAAGAAACTGATTATATTTATTAATATTATAATGATTCTCATAATCTAATTCTAATGGACTGTGATCTAAAAAAGGCTGTTTCTGATAAAGAAATGCTGCTAATATAAAACAGAATATCCCTAGAACAGGAAGATAAATTTTTCTGATATGATAAAAAAATGACCCGATTATCCCTTTTTGATATTTCCGAATACAAAGGAAAGAAAAAAGGCAAAACCCTATCATCAGACACAGCCAAAAAAGCCGATTATAATAAACCGTCATCATCACTCTTTTATTGCTAAAATCATCTGACAGAACAGCAACAAGAGGTTTTATCCAAGATAATAAAAAGTTTTGCTGCATCTTTTGATTGAAACTGATTAATATAAAAATAAGAAAAAGTAAAAAAGACAGATCTGCTCTCCTCACTATCTGATAGACAGAAGCGGCGAATAAAATAGAAAATAAGATAGCTGGAAACATGATGGTGAAATAAACCTCAAAATAAAGAGAACCTCGAAACATTGCTCCTATCTTCATCTTAGTATAGGGAAAATAAAGAAGCACCACCATTCCTTGTGCCAAAATAGCGAATCCTATTAGAACGAATAACTTAGCAATATAAAATATAGTAGGGGAAACAATCGCATCCGTAAATACCTCCATCTGATTTTTATAAATATCATGAAATTCTGATATCGTAAAAAATCCAAAGAGAAAAACACAGACAAATGCTCCCACAAACGCTGGATTCAAAAGATACATACTTGTCCTAGTAGAAGAAGTATTACTAGACTGATTTAACCAATAACTCAAAGCTGGACTAAAAAAAGCCCCTATCATAACTATCCATGTGATCTTTTTAGAGAGTATTCTCTTTAATTCCACCCGAGCATATCCGAAAAAATTCATTGCTATTCCTCCTCTCTCATCACACAGTATAAATAGGCATCTTCTAATGTCGCCTCCACTTCTTTTGCATAGGCTGGCAGTTCTTCTGCTACAATTCTTAAAGAAACCCCTGTCGCCGTATTAATTCGAGAAGTGACATAAATTTCCTTTGTTATCTCTTCTTCCCTCTCCACGATCCCCACATGCCCCTTTGCCTTTTGAATGAGGTAATCTGGCTTTCCATCGAATAAAATACTTCCCTTATGTATGACTAGAATCCGATTGCAAATAGCCTGCACATCTTCAATAATATGTGTAGATAATAAGACCATTTTATTCTGTGCCGTTTTAGAAAACAGATTCCGAAATTTCATTCTCTCTTCTGGATCTAACCCTACAGTCGGTTCATCAAAGATCAAAAATTCTGGATCTCCAAGGAGCGCCTGTGCAATTCCCACCCTCTGCTTCTGTCCGCCTGATAGAGAACCAATCTTCGCTTTCCTTTTTTCTGTCAAGCTCGTTTCTTCTATCACACGCTCTATCTCTTCTTTTTTATTTTTTATCCCCTTCAAAGCTGAGATATAATCTAAAAATTCCCACACCCTTAATTCCTCATAAAGCCCGAATGTCTGTGGCAGATACCCTAACATCGCCTTTAACTCTTTTTCCTTTTTCGTAAGCGCAACACCATCTAATAAAATCTCTCCTGATGTGGGAAGAAGCTGTGCGACTAAGAGCTTCATTAGAGTGGATTTTCCTGCGCCATTCTGCCCTAATAACCCGATCAGATTAGGGCTTTCCATTTCTAAATTAATATCCTGCAGTGCCTTCTTTTTTGTAGAATAAATTTTATTGATATTCTTTAGTGTTATCTTCATCATTTCCTCCATTCTCTTCTGTCAGATATGAAATTTTTTATGCAGTTCTGTCATCACGATATGATAGCGAAATAATAACAGCCCGATCAAAAATAGAAAACAAAATCCCGAACACAAGATAGATGGATATTCCACCTTTACTATTCCAATCCACAAAAATACTATCGGCAATAATCCCAATCCTCCAGCAATCATAAAATAAATCATATATTCCTGTGGTTTTAATTTCTGTATCATAGAAATTACTATCATAAATAAAACGGTCACAATACCAATGCAAGGCAGCACATAATCAAAAGACCATTTATGCCAACCAGTAAAAGCGTCCCAGCCAAAACTGATAAACGCGATGACGATCTCCTGCCAAATCGCATTTTTCAGTAAATTTCTGCGTTTTAATAATCCTACCGCCGTACAAACCCAAATACAGATCACACCTGCTATCGCATAGAAACACCATTGCAAAGATGGCGTGAAAATATAATTGATCATAGCCGATACCACCCCTACTGCGATACAGACAAAAGTAAAACACTGAAAAAATAAAACTCCCGGATAATTTTTCTCTTTTATCTCTGGAAAAATTTCTTCTGTCCCCTCTTTTTCTCCTTGAATAACTCCTTGACAGAGAGGACACTTTTCATGATTTGTTCTGATTTTCACTTTACACTTTTCACAATATTTCATGACATTCCCTTCTATTCATATAACTTTGTGCTAATTTCCACTTCTATTCCCAGCCCTGTCAGATGCCGGAAAAAATTTCTTTCTATATTGGTACTTTTCAGACAAGAAGAAAAGCTGAGTACCAAATTATCATGATAAGAACACATGCAAAGCTCTATTTTAGGAGTGCTGATAAATACATCAAACAGCCGAATATAAGGAGCAAATTCTTCTGGTAAATTCACAGCCCCCATATTAGAAAAAACTGCTGTTTCCCGTCTTTCTGATATCCTGTTCGCAGCCGCCATAAATATATTTTTTATCCCTAAAGGAGTCACCCTCAAAAAAGGATTCTCTTCTAAGCTGATCAGATCATTCATTCTCATAGACAGCCCTTCCTTGGTCAATTCCTTTTTAAAAAATTCTTTTACTTCTTTTAATACATCTTCAAAACTATCTTCTCCATGAAATCGATAGCCCACATCAATCCAACCAAAAAAATTTCGACAGGATTCCGATGGAAAATACTTTCTCAAATTCACAGGTATCATCAAAACCACTGGCTTTCTTTCCTGTCTTTTGCTCATCTCTTTATGAATCGCGCATAAAAAAACCGCTGTTAAATATACTGTCATGGTCACATTCTGTTCTCTCGCCTTTTCTAATAAACTTTTCACAGAAAGTACCCCTTCTATGATCTGAAACTTTTCCTCTCCATTTTTTACTCCTGTCAACTGATAGGCATGAATTTTTTCTAATTTTTTCTTTCCTTTAATCATTTGATAATACTTTTGAAACCCATCATCTTCTTTCTCTTCCTCTGTAGCATCATAATAAGAAACCAGCCTTTTATCCTTCAGCACATTGGGATAACATAACGTCAAATAGTGAGAAACCAAACATTTTAAAAATAGCATCGCACCTGTTCCATCTGTCAGAGCATGAAATACTTCAAAATTAATTCTCTTTTTAAAATAACTCACTTCAAACAACAAAGTTCTTTTATCCCTAATATAAATACTACTGCAAGGAAGCCTATTCTCCTCTACCACAATAGGTCTTATATCACTATTTTCCAAATAAAACCAAAAAATTCCCCTCCGCAGTACAGACTGAAATAAAGGCATTTCTTTTATTGCCCTATCCAAAGCCTCCTGTAAAACTTCCCCTTTTACAGTTTCTTTTAATTCACAAGAAAATCGAAATACTCTGCTATCTCTTTTTCCGCTGGTAGCGGGAAAAATCTTAGCAGCATTTTCTAACCTTCTCCATTTTGCCATAGACGATACCCTCACTTACTCCGCTAAAAATTGGTTTATCAATTCATAACTTTTTTTCACCGGACTATATTGTATGCCTAAAGCAAAAAAACCATGTAATGCATCTGGAATCCGATGTATTTCTACTTTATTCCCCGCTTCTTTGAGCTTATTTCCATAATCCTCCCCTTCATCTCGCAATGGATCATATTCCGCTGTAATAATCAATGTATCTGGCTGATTTTTCAAATCTTTTGCTATCACTGGCGCAAAATATGGATTATTCCTATCTTCCTCTGAACTCTGATACATGGTTATATATTGATTTAATCTTTTCGCCGTCAATAAATATCCTTTTCCATTTTCTTTCATAGAGGGATAGACAGAAGTTTCTGTATAATCATTATTTGTACAAGGATAGATTAAAATTTGTTTCTTAGGCAAAAATTCTCCTCTATCTCTCGCCATAAGACACACCGCCGCCGCTAAATTCCCGCCAGCACTATCTCCCATCACCGTAATCTTTTCCGGATCTACATTTAAAATAAATCTCTGTGTATAAATAGCCTTCGCGACTGCATAGCAGTCCAGTAACCCTATCGGAAAGTGATGTTCTGGGGCTAGGCGATAATCTACAGCAACAACAGCATGTCCTGTATATTTTGCCATATTCGCACAGACTCTATTATAAGTTTCCACACTTTCTGTCACCCAGCCTCCGCCATGAATAAAAAACAAAACCGGACAATCTTTTATCTGTTCCTCTGGAAAATAAATTCTAGTGGGAATTTCATAATTATCATTATAAATTTTATAATCTACTGTTTTGTAAAAAGCCTTAAAAGGGTCAATCGTTTTAAGTTCTACCAAGTTTCTAGATTTCTTTATATCAATATCTTGATAGGATAAAGCCTTTAAGGCGAGCTGCATCGCTTTATTAATTGCCATTTCTTATCCTTTCTATTCTACTTTATTTTTCTAAGTATAACATCTTTGATTTCACAACACAAGATAAAAGCTTAGAATCAGAAAGCTAAATTTCCACTTAAAACAAGCTACCTTACAAGGGCATGATAGAGTTTTATTACTTGTTACTATTTGTCTTTTATTATGATACGAAGATAATATCAAGGTACGATTAGTTCAAAAGGTAGACTTTTTGAGAATCTTAAAAGTACTATGATTCATAGAAAAATATAATTGTTAGGGAATACAAAGTAACTGAAGGTTCACAGAGAGAAGGAACGCTTCCAACGAAGCCGCGCTCTCGCTCCGTTCCAGACGTAACGGACACTAAATTCGCAAATCCCGCTTCTTGCGGGTTTGCTCATTAAGTGCCGACGTCTTCCAAGGGGCTTCTTTTGGAATTCGTTCCTCCTCTCTGCTAGCTTTTTCTCCCTTCTAGTTGATAAGAAATGAGTTACGCAACACGGAAATCTATTTTGTGAATAATTATATATTTCAGTTTAAAGCCTTAGACTTTCAAGTGTAATAATTTCCTTAAAATGCCCAAAATTAATGCCAATTTAGAGTAGTAATGAATATTTATACCTAAAATTAATTTTCGCAATTACACGATAAACTGAACCACTACCTGTCGGGATTACTGCCCGAAAGACAATGCAAGCAACTAATTGCGAGTATAGTCGAAGTGGTAGAAAAGTTCACAAAGATGTGGTATAATGCCTTATATTGAGAGCGACAAATCGAAATTTCTGTAAGATTTTCGCACTGAAAGGAGAAATTGTGATGGCGAGATATACAAATAAGTTGAAACTCACGTTATGGGTTTCTGTCGTATATGTTTTATCGTTTA
>CANRVK010000151.1 GCA_947643285.1 uncultured Eubacteriaceae bacterium | reverse complement strand
ACGCGCCGAGAATTTAGTACCACTACGTCTGGAACGGAGCGGGAGCGCGGCTTCGTTGGAACGTTGTTTTCATATGCGAACCTTCGCCTTCTTACTTCCCTATTCCTCAAATTTCTTTATTAAAATACTCGCATTATGTCCTCCAAATCCCAGAGAATTACTGATAGCATAAGGAATTTCCATATGAATCGCTCCATTTGTGACATAATCTAAATCGCACTCTTCATCTGGAACTTGATACCCTACTGTAGGATGAATATAACTTTCTTCTATGCTTTTTACACAAGTGATAAATTCTACTGCGCCTGCTCCTCCTAATAAATGCCCTATCATAGATTTTGTAGAGCTGATTTTCACTTTAGAAGCAGCTTCTTTAAATGCCGATTTAATCGCTTTTGTTTCAAATGAATCATTTAATTGTGTGCTAGTCCCATGTGCATTGATATAAACCACTTCTTCTGGCGTCACACCAGCTTCTTCCATCGCAAGTTCCATCGCTTTTGCTGCTCCAGATCCATCTTCTGAGGGGGAAGTGATATGATATGCATCAGAAGTCGCACCATATCCCACAACTTCTGCTAAAATTTTAGCATTTCTTTTCTTTGCATGTTCTAATTCCTCTAACACCACAACTCCTGCTCCCTCTCCCATGATAAAACCATTTCTTTCTTTATCAAATGGAATAGAAGCCCTTTTGGGATCTGTTGAAGTGGACAATGCATTTAAAGCTGCAAATCCTGCGATTCCTATTTTAGAAATCGCCGCTTCACAACCACCTGCCAACATCACATCTGCATCTTGATACTGAATAGAACGGAATGCCTCTCCAATCGAATGTGTACCTGTTGCACAAGCAGTCACGATATTTAAACTTTTGCCTTTTATTCCTAACTGAATGGAAATATTACCTGCCGCTATGTTAGTAATCATCATGGGAACTAATAAAGGATTGACTCGTCCCGGTCCTTTTTCTAATAGCCTTTCATACTCTCGTTCTACCGCCTGCAAACTCCCGACTCCACATCCAACAGAAATTCCTACGCGATAAGGGTCTTCTTTTTCCATATTGAGTTCTGCTGATGAAAAAGCTTCTTTTGCGGCTGCTACACCATATTGACAAAATAATTCCATTCTTTTTGCCGCTTTTGCATCCATATATTCTTTCGCATCAAAATTTTTTACCTCTGCTGCTAATTTCGCCTTATAATCTGTCGTATCAAATCGCGTAATCTTATCGATCCCAACTCTATTTTCTAAAATTCCATTCCAAAATTCTTCTATCCCATTTCCTATTGGACTGATTACTCCTAGTCCAGTCACTACTACTCTTCTTTTCATTTCAGCCTCCATATTGCCACAATTTTTATGGATTTTCTTTTCTCCTTGACATGCTTACATCGCCATGCCTCCATTGATATTTATCACCTGTCCTGTGATATAGCCCGCTTTTTCTGATGCTAAAAATGCTGCCATCTGTGCGATATCTTTTACAGAACCTAATCTCTTCATCGGAATCTGTGCTAATATTTCATCTTTTATCATATCAGAAAGCACCTCTGTCATATCTGTTTCGATAAACCCCGGAGCGATAGCATTGACTGTAATTCCTCTTGTAGCCAGCTCTCTGGCTGCTGATTTCGTGAGACCGATCATGCCTGCTTTTGCCGCACAATAATTAGCCTGTCCTGCATTTCCTATGATACCACAAACAGAAGATATATTAATAATCCTTCCGCTTCTCTGTTTTATCATCTGTTTTGCCACATGTTTTGTACACTGAAAAGCTCCTTTTAAATTGGTATCTATCACTCTATCAAAATCCTCTTCTGACATCTTAAGCAGCAAATTATCTCTTGTAATACCAGCATTATTGACTAAAATATCTATCCTTTTATATTTCTTTATCACATAATCCATCATTTCTGCTGTTTTTTGAAAATCAGCGATATCACATTGGTATGCTTCTGCCCTTCCATTCTCATTTATAATAGTATTCACAACCTCTTCCGCAGCATCTTTCGATCCATTATAATTCACAATTACAGCAGCACCTTCTCTGGCAAAAGTGAGCGCTATTTCTCTTCCTATCCCTCTGCTCGCTCCTGTTATCACTGCAACTTTTTCCTTCAGCATATTTTCTCTTTTTTCCTTTCTCTGATAAAATTTTTTAGACAATTACAAAACTCCAAAACCATATTCCTATTGCCTTTTCCAAAAATCCCTTCTACAATCTCCTCACTTAACATAGCTTATCATAATATTCACTTTTCCAAAAGTAGAACAGCCAGCCAACAGCGGAGGCGAGGAAGTATTCCATAAGAAGCCCCTTGGAAGACGTCGGCACTTAATAAGCAAACCCGCAAGAAGCGGGATTTGCGAATTTAGTGTCCGTTACGTCTGGAACGGAGCGAAAGCGCGGCTTCGGTGGAATACTTCCTTGCCGGAGCGTCCCCTTTCCAGTCAATAAACCAACACCTATTTCTTTTTAACTTTCACAATCGTTTCCTAAAATTTTTGTGAAAAGACACTGAAAAGATCCATCTTTTTCCTATCTTTGGACTTTTTCAGTGCCTTTTTATTCATCATTATACTTCTTTTAATTTTTCTAAGTCTTTTACTGTTTCTATGTTTATCACTTTCACGTCTTTATTTATCTTTTTTACAAAAGCTGTCAATGTCTTTCCCGGACCGATTTCAATAAATGTTTCCACTCCATTTTGTATCATATTTTCTATACTCTGCTGCCAACGGACAGAAGAATATACCTGCCTCGCTAATAATTCTTTTATCTGTTTGGTATCTTCTATATACTCTGCTGTCACATTTGTCACATATGGAATGTGATGTTCTTTAAAGGAAATAGGTTCTAATACCTCTTTTAGTTTTTCTCCTGCCTCTTTTAACATACCAGAGTGAAATGGTCCACTCACATTTAAAGGCACTGTCCGCTTTGCTCCTGCTTCTTTTAAGCGCACACAGGCTTTCTCTACCGCTTCTTTTTTTCCTGAAATAACGATCTGTCCCGGACAATTATAATTTGCTATCTGCACTCCTTCTATTTCAGCACAGATTTCTTCTATCTTCTCCTTGTCGAGTGCCAATACAGCCGCCATCGCTCCTAAACCGATAGGAACTGCCTGCTGCATCAAAATTCCTCTCTGTCTTACTACTTTCACCGCATCAGAAAATGTCATAGTTTCACAGGCGACTAACGCTGCATATTCCCCCAAACTCAACCCTGCACATACATCAGGTGAAATCTCATATGGTTTCATCGCTTTCAAGATTGCAATACAAGTGGTCAAAATAGCAGCTTGTGTATATTCTGTAATATTTAACTTTTCCTTTTCTTCAAAACAAAGCTTTTTCATATCCAGACAGATAAGTTCACTCGCACTATCATAAATTTCTTTACTTTCTTTATAGGTTTTATAAAAATCTTCTCCCATTCCTGTAAATTGTGCCCCTTGTCCCGGAAATATAAACGCTGTCTTTTTCATTTTTTCTCTCTCTATTCTATTTTTTCCATTCATCTTATCATTGATAGAAATGGAATTACTATTCTATTTTTAAAAGTTTTTCGGCTTCTTTCATGATCTCTGTAATAATTTCTTTACAGCTCTGTTTTTGTTTTATCAATCCTGCAATCTGACCTGCCATTAAAGTGCCATTCACAGCATCCCCATCTATCACTGCTTTTTTCAGAGCGCCTAATGTCAAATATTCTAATTCCTCAAAACTAGCGCCTTCTTTTTCTTTCTTCACATATTCTCTTGTCATCTGGTTGCGGAGCTGGCGTACAGGATGTCCATGACTTCTGCCTGTCACTTCTGAATCGATATCCTTCGCTTTTATGATTCTATCTTTATAAGCATCAGAAGCGATACTTTCTTCTGCTACTACAAAACGTGTTCCTATTTGCACTGCTTCTGCTCCTAACATCATCGCAGCCGCAAATCCTCTGCCATCTCCTATTCCACCTGCCGCAATTACAGGAATATTGACAGCATCTACTACTTGAGGAACTAATGTCATAGTAGTCTGTTCTCCGATATGACCTCCAGATTCACAGCCTTCCGCTACTACTGCAGATGCTCCATAGCGTTCCATTCTCTTTGCCAATGCCACAGATGCTACAACAGGTATCACCTTAATATCAGCTTCTTTCCACATTTCCATATATTTTTCTGGACTTCCTGCTCCTGTTGTAATAACTTTAATCCCTTCTTCTACTACTACTTTTGCTACTTCGTCTGCATAAGGACTTAAAAGCATGACATTGACTCCGATTTCTTTCTTTGTCATCTCTCTCGCTTTGCGGATCTCTGTTCTTATCACTTCAGCAGGAGCATTTGCTCCACCAATTAATCCAAGCCCTCCTGCCTCTGAAACCGCTGCCGCTAAATGATGTTCTGCTACCCATGCCATTCCGCCTTGAATAATAGGATACTCTATTTGTAAAAGCTCTGTTATGCGTGTCTTCATAATTATTCGTCAATCCCTTTATCTTTTAAATAGTTTAAAATATCCTCTACTGTAACGATATCCGCCATATCATCTACAGGAATATCTATAGAATACTCATCTTCTAGCATCATCACTAATTCTGTTAAATCTAAAGAATCTGCCCCTAAATCTTCCTTAAAATTAGAAGTTAATGTAATCTCCGATGCATTTAATCCTAATTGTTCTGCAATTATACTTTTCACTTTTTCTAACATCTTATAATCTCCTTTAATTTCCTCATAATAATCATATACCTCACCATAAAACAGCAAGATATAAATTTAAAACGCTCTAAATAGCGCTCTAACGTTAAACCTTTTTATTCCAAAAGTATTTTGATAATCAAAGTATATGATGGAAATAAACATTTGTCAACTATTAATTGAATCTTTCCAAGATTAGTTATTACAGTTTAACCTTAATATCAAAATCTATTATTTCACATCTTCTTTTTTTTTGCATATATTATTACAACGAACTCATATCCGCTTATCTTCTCATCTTTTGGATATTAGGGGGAATTTTTTATAGAAATAAAATATTATTTATCAGACTTAGAACCCGGAGAAAAAGCTACTGTTACTGCCCTATTCTCTCCCGCTGATATCCGCCGACGCTTGCAAGATATTGGCTTAATCGAGGGCACAACAGTAGAATGTGTAGGAAGAAGTCCATTAGGTGATCCTTCTGCTTTTTTAATCAGAGGAGCTTTGATTGCTCTTAGAAAAAAGGAGGCAAGAAATATTGAAGTTTCTCTCATTTCTCAAAATTCAAAAAAAGAGATAACATAGCCTTATTTTTTTCTCAAATATAAATAAGTAAATGATAGTAGAAAATTTATGGTTTGAAAACTGTTAGTTTTATGAGCTTAACCTATCATGAAAAACTAATGGGATTGTGACCACATTTTTTCAAATATATTTTAAAATAGCATAAGAATATAAGAATGGAGGATTCTATGGGATTAAATAAAAATTCGACAGGAATTATCGTCACATCTTCTGATTCCATGATTAAAAAAAAGGAAAATACAGATAAAATCATCGCTCTTGCTGGGAATCCAAATGTGGGGAAAAGTACTTTATTTAATCAACTGACTGGCTTAAAACAACATACGGGAAATTGGTCTGGCAAAACAGTAGCAAATGCACAAGGATACTGCTCTTATGGAGATACCAATTTTATATTCGTAGATATTCCCGGATGTTATTCTCTTATGGCACATTCTACGGAAGAAGAAATCGCCAGAGATTTTATCTGTTTTCAGCATCCAGATTCTGTCTGTATTTTATGTGATGCCACTTGTTTAGAAAGAAACTTAAATTTAGTACTTCAGATTCTAGAAGTCACTCCTCATGTAGTGGTATGTATCAATTTTATGGACGAAGCAGAGAAAAAACAGATTCAAATTGATATGAAAAAATTACAAAATCTCTTACATGTACCTATCCTTGGCATCACTGCCAGAAAAAAGCATGGTCTACATAAGATATTAAAGCAGCTTCATTTTGTTTCATCTTCTGACTTTACGGATACTTTTTTTATCCCATATGCGCCTTATATTGAAGAAGCCATTACTACTCTCTCTCCTGTTGTAGAAGAGTTTTGTAAATATATCCTTCCCACTCGCTGGCTCTGCGCGAGATTATTAGATGCAAATGAAAACTTTCTTTCTTCTCTAGAACAATATTTAGGGTATTCTTTATTAGAACAAAAAACAATAAAAAATAGATTAGAACAGATAAAAGAACAGCTCTATGAAAAAGGGATTTCTACTGAAAAATTACAAGATGATATCGCAGCCGCTTTTATACAAAGAGCTGAATTTTTCAGCAGACAAGTGGTTCTTTCTCAAAAATCAACTTATCATTCTCATGACCGAATACTTGACCGAATTTTTACCAGCAGATTAACTGGCTTCCCTATTATGTTTCTCCTTTTGTTATTTATCTTTTGGATTACGATTGTAGGGGCTAATTATCCCAGTGCTCTTTTAAATAAATTGTTATTTTCTATAGAAGATAATTTATTTTGTTTGTTTCACTTTCTTAAGTTTCCAAATTTTTTATGTGATATGCTCGTTTTAGGAGTCTATCGGGTTTTAGCTTGGGTGGTATCTGTTATGCTCCCTCCTATGGCTATTTTCTTTCCCCTTTTTACTTTATTAGAAGATTCTGGCTATTTACCGCGTATCGCTTTTAATTTAGATCGCTGCTTTCAAAAATGCTGTACTTGTGGTAAGCAAGCTTTAACTATGTGTATGGGATTTGGGTGTAATGCTGCTGGTATCGTTGGCTGTCGAATTATTGATTCTCCGAGAGAGAAACTCATTGCTATTATCACAAATAGTTTTATTCCTTGTAATGGAAGATTTCCTATTTTGATTACTATTATTTCTCTCTTTTTTATTCCTTTCTCCTCTGCACATTTTAGTTCTCTTTTATGCGCCTTTTTATTGGCAGTCATTATTATTTTTAGTATTCTCATCACTTTTTTACTTTCTTATCTTCTCTCAAAGACGATACTAAAAGGATTGCCTTCTTCTTTTATATTAGAACTGCCACCTTATAGACGACCACAAATAGGAAAAGTAATTGTCCATTCTATTTTTGACAGAACTCTGTTTGTATTAGGCAGAGCTATTGCTGTAGCTGCTCCTGCTGGACTCCTTATTTATCTTATGGCGAATATTCAGATAGGGAATCTGACACTTTTAGCCCATTGCTCTAATTTTTTAGATCCATTTGGCAGACTTTTAGGAATGGATGGCGTGATTTTACTTTCCTTTCTTTTAGGCTTTCCAGCAAATGAAATTGTAATTCCCATCATGATTATGGCATATATGGCAAATGGCAGTTTAATAGAAATCAATGATTTTCATTTTTTACATCAACTTTTCATTGAAAATGGCTGGACTTTTATAACAGCTATCAGTACAATGATTTTCTGCCTTATGCATTGGCCTTGTTCTACTACCTGCCTGACTATAAAAAAAGAAACACAGAGTTTCAAATGGACGCTGCTTTCTTTCTTCATTCCAACACTTACTGGTATTTTTCTTTGTTTTCTTTTTGCGACTATTGCAAGAGCTGTACTTTCCTTTTTTTAATTATTTTTAGATATAGTTTATAAGCGTAAATATAAGAAAAAGTTAAGAGAACACTGTGACCAAAGGGTCGCTACGGCAAAGAAGTATTCCAACGAAGCCGCGCTTTCGCTCCGTTCCAGACGTAATGGATACTAAA
>CANRVK010000150.1 GCA_947643285.1 uncultured Eubacteriaceae bacterium | reverse complement strand
GAAGTATTAGGAGAAAATATGATTTTTTTAGATTTATTATTAGCAACAAAATATAAAGAAAAAATAAATTTTATAGACCACAAATATTTGTACTTACTGTTAACAATAAATCTGACATTATAAATAAAACTTATTTGTCAAATTCTATATCACTATAAATATTAATCCTTCTCCACCGCTTCATAAACTCGCCCATACTACAAACTAGCGAAAGAAAGACCCTATTCTAAAAGAAGCCCCTTGGAAGACGTTGGTACTTAATAAGCAGTCCTGTTAGGGGCTGCGAATTTAGTACCATTACGTCTGGAACGGAGCGAGAGCGCGGCTTCGTTAGAATAGGGTCTTTCTGGAGCGAACCTCTGTTCAAAATGTCCCCTTAACTTTTCCCAATCCTATTTTATTAACTTTACACCTATATTTGTTAAATGAACTCTTAACTATTACACATGAATTTCTGCTGTTACACCTAACAATTCTTTATTTTGCTCTAATATAGGTGTTATCACATCTTTTAAAAATGCTTCCACTTGTTCTTTCGCACAACCAGTATACTTTTCTGGTTTCATTGTATTTTGTAACTCTTCTAATGTGAGAGAAAACGCAGGATCGTCTGCAATTAATTCTAACAGATTATTTTCTTTTCCCTCTTCTTTCACTCTTCTGCCTGCTTCCATGGATAGCTTTCTAATTTTTTCATGTAATTCCTGTCTGTCGCCGCCTGCTTTTGTGGCATCCATCATGATATTTTCAGTTGCCATAAATGGAAGTTCTGCCATTAAGTGTTTCTCAATCACTTTTGGATATACTACCAGACCATCTACAATATTTAGATATAAATCTAAAATTCCATCTATCGCTAAAAATGCTTCTGGCACAGAAAGACGTTTATTCGCAGAATCGTCTAAGGTTCTTTCAAACCATTGGGTAGCAGAAGTGATAGCAGGATTTAACGCATCTATCATAACATAGCGGGCAAGGGAAGCGATTCGTTCGCTGCGCATAGGATTTCTTTTATATGCCATAGCGGAAGAGCCGATCTGATTTTTCTCAAATGGTTCTTCTACCTCTTTTAAATGTTGTAATAAACGGATATCATTAGAAAACTTATGAGCACTTGCAGCGATTCCTGCTAATATATTGATCACTCTGGTATCCACTTTTCTAGAATACGTTTGACCGGATACTGGATAACAGCTTTCAAATCCCATTTTCTTTGCGATCATAGGATCTATTTGATTCACCTTTTCCATATCTCCATCAAATAACTCTAAAAAGCTGGCTTGTGTTCCTGTCGTTCCTTTTGAGCCTAATAGTTTTAAGCTTCCTATCATATAATCAATATCTTCTAGATCTAAAACTAATTCCATCATCCACAAGGTTGCTCTCTTTCCAACAGTAGTAGGCTGGGCTGGTTGGAAATGGGTAAATGCTAAGGTTGGCAGCGCTTTATATTCTTCTGCGAATTTAGAAAGTTCTGCTATCACATTGATTAATTTTTTTCGCACTAATAAAAGAGCTTCTCTCATGAGAATGATATCGGTATTATCTCCTACATAACAAGAAGTAGCTCCTAAATGAATGATCCCCTTTGCTTTCGGGCATTGCTGTCCATAAGCATATACATGTGACATCACATCATGACGCACCAAAGCTTCTCTTTCTTTTGCCACCTCATAATTAATATCATCTTGATGTGCTTTTAATTCTTCTATCTGTTCCTCTGTGATAGAAAGCCCTAATTCTTTTTCTGTTTGTGCGAGTGCAATCCATAATTTTCTCCATGTCTTAAATTTCATATCTGGAGAAAAAATATACTGCATCTCTTTACTGGCATAACGTTCTGATAATGGGCTTTGATATCTATCTGTCATAGTTTTCCTCCTTATTTGGCATATTCGCCTCTAATATCTTCTTTTGGTCGTTCCATCGGATATACTCCTGTAAAACATCCCTTACAAATAGGCAGTCCCTCTACCATCTGTGACAGACGTTCTATATTTAAGTATCCTAATGTATCCGCTCCTATTATTTTACAGATTTCTTCTACTGTACGTTGATGCGCGATTAATTGATCTTCAGAAGGGATATCTGTTCCAAAATAACAAGGGTGTAAAAATGGCGGCGCACTGACTCGCACATGTACTTCTTTCGCTCCAGCTTCCTTTAACATTCCTACGATTCTAGCACTTGTTGTTCCCCGCACAATGGAATCATCTATCATCACGATCCTCTTTCCTGCTACCGTTTCTTTTAATACATTTAACTTCACTCGAACACTAGATTCTCTGCTGCTCTGTTTTGGCTTAATAAAAGTTCTTCCCACATAGCCATTCTTTACAAATGCCGTTCCATAAGGAATTTTTGACTGCATCGCATATCCAAGTGCGGCTGCATTTCCCGATTCCGGAACACCCACTACTAAATCTGCTTCTACTGGATGATCGATTGCCAAAAAACGTCCTGCCTGAATACGAGAATGATATACACTCACCCCATCAAAAACGCTGTCAGGTCTGGCAAAATAGATATATTCAAAAATACATCTCGCCTCTTTTTGAGATGGTATACATAGAGAAGTATCAGAAGCAATTCCTTCTTTTGTAATGGTGACTACTTCTCCGGGAAGCACATCTCGTACAAATTCTGCCCCTATTGTATCTAGGGCACATGTTTCAGAAGCTAAAATATAAGCATTATCTCTTTTTCCAATACACAATGGCTTGAATCCAAATGGATCTCTCGCTCCAATCAACTTTCTAGGACTCATCACAATTAAAGAATATGCCCCTTTAATCTTTTTCATCGCACATTGCACTGCTTCCTCTGCTGTATGAGTTTTAATTCTCTCTCTGGCAATATGATAGGCGATCACTTCGGAATCAATCGTTGTTTGAAATATAGCTCCCGTATATTCTAACTCTCTTCTCAATTCAGGAGCATTAATCAGATTGCCATTATGTGCGAGTGCGAGTGTTCCCTTTACATAATTGAGCACTAAAGGCTGTGCATTTTCCCTTGTACTGCTTCCTGCTGTGGAATAACGAGTATGCCCCACTCCGATATCTCCATGCAGCTTTTCTAGACCTTCTTGATTGAATACTTCATTTACTAATCCCATTCCCTTTACAGAGTTGACCTTTCCTTTTGGTCCTGTCGTATCACTCACCGCAATACCACAGCTCTCCTGCCCTCTGTGCTGAAGTGCAAATAATCCATAATATATGCTGGATGCGACATCATTTCCATCGAAATCATAGATTCCAAATACTCCACATTCCTCATGAAGTTCATCAAAATCCTCTTTTTGTACTTCACAGAAACTTTTCTTTTTTGTATCTTTCTCTAAACGGTTTCTCTCCATTTTTTTTACCTTTCTCTGATCAGATCATAGTGTATAAATGGGGGCAAGTAAATACCTGTCCCCATTTTTTAAACAATTCCTAATCTTCTAAAAACCTCTTGATAAGCATCTTCTACATTTCCTAAATCTCTGCGAAAACGATCTTTATCCAATTTTTCATGTGTTTCTTTATCCCATAAACGGCAAGTATCTGGAGAAATTTCATCTGCCAAGATAATCTGTCCCTTATATCTGCCAAACTCAATTTTAAAATCTACCAATTCGATTCCAAGGGAATCAAAATATTTCATTAAAACTTCATTCACCTTAAAGGCATATTTTGTAATCGTATCAATTTCTTCTCTGGTAGCAGCCCCAATCGCAATAGCATAATAATCATTGATCATAGGATCTCCTAGAGCATCATCTTTATAACTAAATTCTAATGTAGGAGCTAATAATTTTCTTCCTTCTTCTATTCCTAATTTTTTAGAAAAGCTTCCTGCTGCAATATTGCGAATAATCACTTCTAATGGCACTATCTGTACTTTCTTTACAGCCGTTTCACAGTCACTCAATTCCTCAATATAATGAGTAGGAACACCTTCTTTTTCCAACAATTTAAAAATATGATTTGTCATGCGATTATTAATCGCACCTTTTCCAACTATTGTACCTTTCTTCTCTCCATTAAAAGCAGTCGCATCATCTTTATAATCTACGATTAATGCATCTTCGTCTTCTGTTTTAAATACTTTTTTGGCTTTTCCTTCATAGAGCAACTCTAATTTTTTCATATCTAACACCAATCCTTTTCTTTATCTGCTTCTAGTAAAATATATCATTTATGATTATAATACAGCTATTTGCGAAAAGCAATCAAATTTTGTCCTCGCATTTATGGATTATGCGAATGTTATTTATAAGTATTAGTTAATAATTATAAATATTTATAAGCAGCACTTCCTTTTCTTTTCATTCAAACCTTCCTTTTTTCTTTTTTTCAATTTTTCTATAAACTTATTTTCTAATATTTTATTTTCTATCCTTTATTTTTCTTATCTGTAAATAAACTCTAAAATCATCTATTTCTCTTTATTATAAGCGATATTTACGCTCGTTTTAAGTAAAATAGATATTGTCAACGCCCGATTTTATCAATTATGTATTCTATGATTATTATAGAAAATGAAAGATAAAAGAAAGGAGAATTTTTACAAATGACTGAAGATTTTATAAGAGACAGAATTACGCAGTTAAGACAAAATAAAAATGTTTCCGAACGCAAAATGAGCCTAGATCTCGGACACAGTACAAGTTACATAAGAAGTATCACTTCTGGACGCTCTTTGCCTTCTACGCCAGAACTTCTCTACATCTGTGAATATTTAGGAGTAACTCCAAAAGAATTTTTTAATGAAGAACAGCTCACTACACCTACCAGGCAAAAGGCAATTGATTATATTTACAAACTACCTGAAAGTGATATCACTTTACTAATCAGCATTATTGAACGCTTGCAAAATAGATAAATCTTAGGTTTTTATGGGTATGTTTTAGACGAAGGTTCGCGGAAGGCAAAGACTATTCCAACGAAGCCGCGCTCTCGCTCCGTGTAAGACTACGTGGTACTAAATTCGCAGCCTCGCTTCCCTAGAAACTGCTCATTAAGTACCAACGTCTTCCACTTGGCTTCTTTCGGAATAGTCTTTGCCTTCCGCTAGTTTATTATCATAGTCTAGTTTACAAAACGTAACAGAAATAGCGTTTGTTAATAAGTTTAATTTAAGTAATGTATTGATACCTTGTCAGCAAAATATTACTTTTTAGGTATTCTTATTTACATTAAAATATTAAATTTGGAACATGTAAACAACTTAGTATTTGACCACTACTGCAAAGTTAAATACTATAGCAAAAGAATCTTTCATTTTCTTTTATATAACTTAACCCGTTACTTCTTAGATATAAACAGACTTGTCACAGGTAAACGAATTTATCATATTTATTATGTATTGTATTATATCTTTTACAAATCAAAAATGCTTGGAAATATATTACCCATAGATATAAGTATAAAAAACATACATAAATATTGTTACACTTTATAAATCAACTGATTAACAAACGCTAAATCTTATTGAAAAATGTTATTCTGATTTCCAAACTAGCTTATGATATAAGCTATCGAAAGGAAGTCTTCCTTTCCTTTCACAGAAACTTAGTTAAAATGTTTTTAAGTTAACATAAATCATTTTATAATTTTATTTCTTTTTCTATTTCTTAAGATTGAGAAAAAACAAAATATTTCTAAACACTAATTTTAATATATTTACTCACACTAAAAATAATGTTATAATTTAATCATAAAATATATAACATTAAAATTAATGTTTATATTTGCGCAAAAATACTATAAGTAATGACAAAGAATATATATATTTAATAACTGCATACTATCCAAATCTCAAACAATGGGAAGAAGATTTTAAAACAAGAAAGGGGCGTTAAATTATGCTATGTATGGAATGTGGTGCAACCGCTGAAAAAGGATATACAACAGATGTTACAGATTTAGAAAATTGCCTCGTCATTGTGCGAAATGTACCTTGCTATAAATGTAAAGAGTGCAGTGAAGTTATTTATACCGCTGATGTAGTAGAGCATCTAGAAAAAATTATTGAAACTGCTAAAAAGTTTATGCAAGAAATTTCAATCATTGACTATTCAAAAGTTGCTTAATTAAAAAAACAAGATTATAATCTGTATCTGAAAATACTTGATATTAGATGCTATAATATAAATATATCTTAATAATAAAAAAGTTACTGTTTGGTCTTTCTATTCTATGATTATCGTGAAACTCTTTTTTTAAAGTAGAATAACTATCAAACTAGCGGCGGTAAGAAATTAATTCCAAAAGAAGCCCCTTGAAAGACGTCGGCACTTAATGAGCAGTTTCGCAAGAAGCGAAACCGCGAATTTAGTACCACGTAGTCTTACACGGAGCGAAAGCGCGGCTTCGTTGGAATAATTTCTTACCGCCGCGAACCTTTGACATCAAAGCAGTCAGAACTGTAAAGTAACTTAAACTTTTTGACAGGGAAGAAAAATTGTGCTACAGTATAAAAAACTGGAATAGAAAGGTGAGAAAATGAATCAAAATTTATTATTTATTAAAAATGGTCTTATCCATGATATCATCCATCCTGAACCTTATATTGGAAATATTATCACAGAAAACGGCATCATCAAAGCGATTGGCACAGATATCACATGCCCAGAAAATTCTGAAATTATTGATGCCACAAACCTGCAAATTTATCCGGGATTTGTAGAAGCTCATTGTCATTTAGGATTAGATGGTTATGGAATCGGCTTTGAAGGACAAGATTATAATGAAATGAATGACAGCTTAACTCCTCATTTGCGCGCTATTGATGCGATTAATCCTCAAGATCCTACTATACATATGGCAGCAAAAGCAGGGGTGACTTGTGTTGCGACTGGTCCGGGAAGTTCTAATGTTTTAGGAGGAACTTTTGCAGCGATAAAAACAACAGGAAAACGTATAGAAGATATGATTGTCAAACAAGCTGTTGCGATGAAATGTGCCTTTGGTGAGAATCCAAAACGAGTTTATAAAAATAAGGATAATTATTCCCGTATGTCTACAGCAGCTAAACTTCGAGAAATGCTTTTTAAAGCTATCGAATATCAAGAGAAATTAAAACTTTCTAAGAATGATCCGAGCAAAAAACCGAGTTTTGATATGAAATTAGAAGCCTTATTACCTGTTCTAAATCATGAAATTCCGCTAAAAGCACATGCTCACCGCGCAGATGATATTTTCACTGCCATTCGTATTGCAAAAGAATTTCAATTAAATCTGACCTTAGAACATGGCACAGAAGGTCATCTAGTGGCAGAAGAATTAGCAAAAGAAGGATATCCTATCGCTGTAGGTCCTTCTTTCGGACATGCCACGAAATTTGAATTGCGCAATAAAACATTTGAAACTCCCGGCATCTTAGCAAAAGCTGGCTGTCAAGTTTCTATTATCACAGATTCTCCTGTGATCCCCCAACATTATCTAGCTCTTTGTGCTGGTTTAGCATTAAAATCTGGTATGGAGGAACACGAAGCATTAAAGGCAATTACCATTAATCCTGCAAAACATTTGGGAATCGCAGATCGTGTGGGGTCTTTAGAAGTTGGCAAAGATGCCGATATTGTGATTACAGATGGAAATCCATTACATTTAGCTACCAATATAGTTTATACTATTATTAATGGAAAAAAAGTAGAATAACAGATTTTAACTCTTCGTAAATTAATTTATAATAAAAAGAACTGTCCTTCGATACAAAAAAGAGTCGGAGAACAGTTTTTTATTTTTTATTATTCTTTCATCTTCGGATCGAAAACCCATGAAGCTAGATATCCAAAAATAAGTGCTGCTGATATTCCTACTGCACTCGCGGTAAAACCCCCGCTGAATATCCCCAAAATTCCCTCTTGTTGTATGCCCTCTTTTACTCCCTTCCACAGTGTATTTCCAAATCCCAGCAATGGAATACTAGC
>CANRVK010000149.1 GCA_947643285.1 uncultured Eubacteriaceae bacterium | reverse complement strand
AGCCCCGCTTCCCCGCGGAACTGCTCATTAAGTACCAACGTCTTCCAAGGGTCTGCTTAAGCTTATCATTGTTAAATCGTTAGTTTCTTGACAAGGATACAAATCTATTATTCACAGTCTAACTATACTTTTTTCCATTTTTCAGAATTTTCTTATTTATCATTTACATAATTTTATATTATCCATTCTAAATGTAAAGATTTCTACGTTTCCAGAGCTGCCAATAAAATAACACTTGAGAGAAAAAATACCCCAGTCAGACCCTTGGAAGACGTTGGCACTTAATGAGCAGTTTCGCAAGAAGCGAAACCGCGAATTTAGTACCATTACGTCTGGAAGGAGCGAAAGCGCGTCTGACAGGGGTATTTTTCTCTCAAGTGTGAACCTAATATAAACCTAGTGTGACCCTCCCTATCTCAAACCTTATTATAAAGTAACCCCCTGCTTAAATATCGCCATATCATGAAACCCAGCTTCCTCTGCCTTCACTTTCTTTCCACTAGCCACATCTAATACATATTGAAATAAATCCATAGATAACTCTTCCATAGAAATTTCTTCCACCAACTCCCCTGCATTAAAATCAATCCAATTTTTCTTCTTATGATATAAATTAGAATTACTAGAAATCTTTACAGTAGGTACAGGTGAGGCAAAAGGTGTCCCTCTTCCTGTTGTGAATAAAACAATATGAGCACCAGAAGCGGCAAGCGCTGTAGCAGCTACTAAATCATTCCCCGGAGCACTCAACAGATTTAATCCCTTATGTTCCACCTGTTCTCCATAATTTAACACTCCTTTTACTAATGCACTTCCCGATTTTTGTGTACAGCCCAAAGATTTATCCTCCAATGTAGAAATCCCACCCTTTTTATTTCCGGGAGAAGGATTTTCATAAATCGTCTGATTATGGCTTTTAAAATAATTCTTAAAGTCATTAATCAAATTCACTGTCTTTTCAAATAACTCCTCATTCGCACATCGATCCATTAATAGAGTTTCCGCTCCAAACATTTCTGGCACTTCTGTTAAAATAGTAGTGCCTCCCTTTGATATTAAAATATCTGAAAATGCTCCAACTACTGGATTAGCGGTTATTCCTGATAAACCATCTGATCCGCCACATTTCATTCCGATCACCAGTTCACAGGCATCTATCTTCTCCCGTTTAAACCCTTTTGCATACATTACTAATTCTTCTAATAAACACATTCCTTCTTCTATTTCATCTTCCACTTCTTGACAAACTAGAAACTTCACTCTTTTTTCTTCATATGATCCAATAAATTTTTTTAATTCTTCTATATTGCTATTTTCACAACCCAATCCTAAAACTAAAACCGCCCCTGCATTGGGATGATGGATTAGATCCGCTAAAATTCTCCTCGTATTATCTTGATCCTCTCCCATCTGAGAACACCCATAAGGATGAGTAAATGCTATCACTCCTTCCACACTTTCCTGTACAAATTTCTGCGCCTTTTTTTCTAATGTCTTGGCGATATCATTCACACATCCTACTGTTGGTATAATAAAAATCTCATTTCTCACCCCTGCCTTTCCGTTTGTACGGCGATAACCTTCAAAATAAGCATGTTCGCTTTCTTTTAATTCTGTTTTCACAGGATGATAAGAATAAGTCAATAAATCTTTTAATGCTGTTTTCATATTATGTGTGTGTATCCACATTCCACAAGGAATATCTTCTTTCGCATTTCCAATACAAAATCCATATTTTATCACCGCTTCATTTGCCCTTATCTCTTTTATTGAAAATTTATGTCCCTGTGGAATCTCTTCTTTTATTGTGATCCTATCCTCTCCCACTGTCAAAATAGTCTCTTTTTCTATCGTCTTTAAGGCAACTGCCACATTATCATTCGGATGTATTTTTATAATATTTTGCATCATCTTTCCCTCAAATTTATTTTCCGATATTTTCTAAGGCTTCTTTCATTCCCTTGGTTCTGATCTCTTCTAGCGCATTAGAAACTGCTTCAACTAAACCTTCCACTTTTGTCAGATCCTGTCCAAAAAATTTCTCATGACTTAAAAACGCTTGTGTAAATTCTCTTGCTGGTTTATCAGAATTAGCTGCAAAAAATTTTAATACTTCTAAATCATCTAATATCTTATATTCTTCTTCTCCTCTATGCCCAATTAACGCCTCTTCTTTTATCTGTGTTCCAGTATAAAAACTCATAAGCGCGGCTAAAGAAAAAGTCAAATGTTTTGGTAATTTTCCAAATTTCTCCACATATCCTAACAGACTCGGCATACAACGGGCTTTCCACTTAGAAACAGAATTTAATGAAATAGATAACAAAGCATGTTTAATAAATGGATTTTCAAACCGATCTATAACAGAATTTGCAAAAGACTTACATTCTTCTTCTGGCAGAGATAGAGTAGGAATCACTTCATCAAAAATAGTATTCATCATAAACTCGCGCACAGTAACATCTTCCATGGATTCTTTCACATAATCATTTCCCTTAAGATAAGAAGCTAATACAAAAGCGGTATGTGCTCCATTTAAAATACGCACTTTCCTTTCCCGATAAGGTTTTTGATTATTTGTGAAAATAACTGGCAATCCTGCTCTATCCAAAGGAATTTCTTCTGAAATATCCCTGTCACTTTCAATCACCCAAAGACCAAAAATTTCAGCCGTATTCAATAAATTATCTTCATATCCAAACTCTTCCCACATCTTTTGTGCTTCTTCTCTAGGATAGCCTGTCACAATGCGATCCACTAAAGTGCTGCAGAAAATACAAGAATTTTCTACCCAATCTTTAAATCCTTCTTCTAATTTCCAAAGCTCTGCAAACTGTAAAATACTTTTCTTTAGCATACCCCCATTATTTTCAATTAATTCACATGGAATTAAAACAAGACCTTTTTCTTTTGTTCCATGAAAAAATTGATATCTCTCAAATAAAAACTTCGTCAATTTTCCCGGATATGTTTTGGGAGGTTTTGCTTCAAACCTATCTGTTTCATCAAACACAATCCCTGCTTCTGTTGTATTCGATACAATAAAACGAAGCGTTTCACATTTCGCATAAGCAGCATAAGCTTCATAATCTTCTATCGCAGCAACCGCGTCAGAAATACAAGTAATGATGCGATTTTCTACTACTATTTTTCCCTCTACATTTCCTCTCAAAGAAAGAGTATATTGATTTTCCTGCTCTCGAAACCTATCTAAATTCCCAAATTCAATCGGTTTTACAATCACCACATTGCCATCAAAAACTCCCTTTTCATTTGCAACATCAATCATATAATCCACAAATCCTCGAAGAAAATTTCCTTCTCCAAACTGAAGTACCTTCACAGGTCGATGGATCGCTTTTGAAATTTTTTTGTTTAATTTTTCCATATCTTCTACCACCTATCTCCATTTCTTATTTTTCTAGCCTACAATTCAAATCACATACTTTTCTTCTGCTATTGAATTTTATATTATTACATTCTCCCAACCGTCCTTATTTATTCAATAGAAGTTCTTATATTTTTCATAATTCCGAAAGAATTAAATATTATTGGATATAATAATTCTATTCACTTATCTTGAACCAGCCCAAACTTCTAGGAATACAAAAGTAATGAATACTATAAATAATTTCCTATATCAACCGATACCATTTACCGAAAACTTCTACTCTATCATCATTCTTTAAAACTTTTTTATTAAATTTATATATTTAGGAGGAACAAGCTAAAATGAAACAATTTATGGACAACGATTTTTTACTATCCACACCAACAGCCAAAAAGCTCTATCATGACTATGCCAAGAAAATGCCTATCTTAGACTATCACTGTCATATCAATCCTCAAGAGATCGCTTCTGACCGCAAATTTGAAAATATCACCCAAGTATGGTTAGGTGGAGATCATTATAAATGGCGTCTGATGCGCTCAAATGGTGTAGACGAACATTTTATCACTGGAGATGCCTCTGATAGAGAAAAATTTCAAAAATGGGCTGAAACGCTTCCAAAAGCAATCGGCAATCCCCTTTATCACTGGAGTCACCTAGAATTACAGCGCTATTTTAAATATCATGGCACTTTAAATGCCGATACTGCACAAGAAGTTTGGGATCTGTGCAATTCTCGCTTACAAGAAGAAGATATGAGCGTTCGCAATATCATGAAACAATCTAATGTCACTTTAATCTGTACCACAGACGACCCCATCGATTCTCTAGAATGGCATAAAAAAATCGCCGAAGATAAGAGTTTTTCTATCCAAGTTCTCCCTGCTTGGCGTCCAGATAAGGCGATGAATATCGAAAAATCCGATTATTTAGATTACTTGCAAAAACTGAGCGATGTGAGCAATATTCCCATCAAAACATTTGCCGATCTGAAAGAAGCTTTAAAAGTGCGCCTTTCTTTCTTTGATGCGATGGGATGCTGTATTTCTGACCATGCATTAAATTATGTGATGTACAACCCCGCCACGGAAGAAACCATAGAATCTATTTTCCAAAAACGCCTTGCAGGCAATCCTATCTCCGAATTAGAAGAATTACAATTTAAAACTGCTTTTATGTTATTTGTAGGCAGGCAATATCATAAAATGGGCTGGGTAATGCAGCTTCACTATGGATGCAAGAGAGATAATAACACCTTCCGCTATAAACAATTAGGGCCTGATACCGGTTTTGACTGTATCAATAATTATGCTCCCTCCTCTGCGATGGCAGACTTTTTAAACGCCCTCAATATCACAGACGAACTTCCAAAGACTATTTTATATTCCTTAAATCCAAACGATAACGCTTCTATTGGAACTATCTTAGGGTGCTTTCAAGATTCCAGTGGTATTGGAAAAATTCAGCATGGTTCTGCATGGTGGTTTAATGATCACAAATCAGGTATGACAGAACAGATGACAAGTTTAGCCAACTTAGGTGTTCTTGGAAATTTTATAGGAATGTTGACAGATTCTAGAAGCTTCCTGTCTTATAGCAGACATGAATATTTTCGCAGAATTTTATGTGATCTAATAGGAAAATGGGTAGACAGCGGAGAATATCCTGATGATGAAAAATCTTTAAAAGAAATCGTAGAAGGAATTTCTTATAAAAATGCTGTGCGTTATTTCGGTTTTTCTTTATAAATGTTCCGCTTAAGGCAAGGACTACTATTCTAACAAAGCCGCGCTCCCGCTCCGTTCCAGACGTAATGGTACTAAATTCGCAGCCCCTAGCGGAACTGCTCATTAAGTACCAACGTCTTCCAAGGGGCTTCTTTTAGAATAGTAGTCCTTGTCTTAAGCTACCTTTTAGGCTGTTCTGCAAAAAAATTTACACTTCCAAATCAAAATAGAAAAAAAGAAGTTTCTCCCTTTTTCACAGATATTATAAAAAAGAAAGTATGACTTATAATTCTTTCTCTAGAACAGCCAACCAGCTAGCGAAGGCAAGGAAGTATTTCCATAAGAAGCCCCTTGGAAGACGTCGGCACTTAATGAGCAAACCCGCGGGGAAGCGGGGCTGCGAATTTAGTACCGTTACGTCTGGAACGGAGCGAAAGCGCGGCTTCGCTGGAATACTTCCTTGCCGTAGCGTCCCCTTTGATTAAAATATTCCTTTATTCATCCCAATTATGGTATACTGCCTGTACATCATCATCTTCATCTAATAAATCCAACAACCGGTTCATTCTTTTAATATCCTCTTCATCTGAAAGTTCTACCCATGTCTGTGGAATCATCGTGACTTCTGCCTGTGCCATAGGAATACCTGCTTTTTCTAACTTCTCTCTCACATCACTGAAATCATCTGGTTCTGTGATAATTTCAAAACTATCTTCTTCTTCTGAAAAATCTTCTGCACCAGAATCTAACGCGAGCATCATCAATTCATCTGCTTCCATTTCACATTCTTCTTTATCAATAATAATCTGCCCTTTTTTATCAAATAAATAAGAAACACAGCCCGTTGTTCCCACATTTCCATTTCCCTTTGTGAAAGCATTTCTCACATTAGAAGCTGTTCTATTTTTATTATCTGTTAGAGCATCTACAATAATCGCTGTACCATTTGGTCCATATCCTTCATATGTAATGCTCACATAATTCACTGCATTCGCATCTCCTGCTGCCTTTTTAATTCCTCTCTCTATCGTATCATTTGGCATATTATTCGCCTTTGCCTTTGCAATAACATCCTTTAATTTAGAATTATTATTCGGATCTGCACCGCCTTCCTTTACTGCAACTGCGATTTCTCTTCCAATAATAGTAAAAATCTTTCCTTTCGCCGCATCATTTCTTTCTTTTTTATGCTTAATATTTGCAAATTTAGAATGTCCTGACATAAATAACGCTCCTTTATTTGTTATTTTAATTCTACATTTTATCATTATTCTTTCTATCACGCAAGTTCTTTTTCTTCTGTTTTTTTCTCTTTCTTTACATGTACTAACTGAATCGTTTTCCTTTTTACTCGTATAGCAGAAAAAATATAATCCCTATATCTCACTTCTAACTTCTCATCATCTTGTGGAATACGATCTAATTGTGCGATTAAAAAGCCATTTAAGGTATCATATTCTTCTTCCTCTTCCTGTTCTTCTATCTCAAGAGCTTCCCATACTTCCTCTAGCTTCGCCATTCCTCTGATCATAAAACTGCCATCTTCTTGTTTTATAATCATATCATCATCATCATCATATTCATCTAAAATATTTCCCACAATCTCTTCTAAAATATCCTCCATTGCCACTAATCCTGCTGTCTGCCCATATTCATCTACTACAACTACCATATGGATTTTCTGAGACTGCATTTCTTTAAATAAGAGATTGATATTTCTTGTTTCTGGTATAAAATGTACTTCTCTGATTAATTCTTTTATTTGACCAATTGGAACATTCGTATCATGTTTTTCATAATATATGATGGCATCTTTAAAATGTAAAATACCTATGATATTATCAATATCTTTGTCATAGATAGGGAATCTAGATTTATGCTGCTTTATGATAAAATCTATCGTTTCCTGCAGAGTCCAACTTCCATCTACCGCTATCATATTCCTTCGATGTGTCATAATTTCTTCCGCCTGTTTATCCCCAAATTCAAAGATATTCGTTATCATTTCCGCTTCACTTGCTAATAAAACTCCCTGTTCATGTCCTTCATTCACCATCAGCATAATCTCTTCTTCTGTAACATTATCTCCTTCATCATATGGATTTACCCCCATACAACGCACAATAAGATTCGCCATCTTCGTGATGAGCATGATAATAGGACTCAATATAAAATTCACTTGAGAAATAAAACCAACTAATCTATAAGCCCAGCCATTAGAATATTTATGTGCGATTTTTTTCGGCACTAATACTCCAAATACAATCCCTATCACCAATAAAATAATCGCTGGTAAAATACGAACGAGCAAAAATTCTCCATAATATTGCCAGTTATTGGTATTATCATTAGAAAAAAATCTGCCTAATTCCCTGCTAAGCAGCCAATATACATATGACCCCACCAATATATCTAATAATGTGATAATTGTGAGCAACGTGTTAATAAAATATTCTGGCTCATTAATAATATGTAGCAGTTTTTTCGATTTCTTATCTCCATCTTCTGCCTTCTTTTCCAGATCACTTTCATTCAAATTTTGTATTGCTGACTCAAAACCATATAAAATAGCATGTACTATTAAAAATATGATAAAAATAATTAAGCCCCATATCGGACTCCCATCTTCCATGTTAATTTCAAACTCCTTTTTTTTCTATTTTTATTAAAACAAATTTTACTTCATTAAACAAATATTTTAAATTCCCTTTATCCCCTAATTAAATTGACCCCCTTAACAAACCAACAACCTCGCCTCTGATAACAGCCTAGCGAAGGCAAGGAAGTATTCCAAAAGAAGCCCTTTGGAAGACGTTGGTACTTAATAAGCTGTTTCGCAAGAAGCGAAA
>CANRVK010000148.1 GCA_947643285.1 uncultured Eubacteriaceae bacterium | reverse complement strand
CTTGCGGGTTTGCTCATTAAGTACCAACGTCTTCCAAGGGGCTTCTTTTGGAATCCTTCCTTGCCTTCGCTAGACTGTGACTATTCTAATCTGTGAAAAGCGAATTTCATAATAACAAATAAAAAATCTGAACTGTTACTAATTTCTTATGTCAAAAATAAAAAGAGCCTCTAGTGAACTTTTATTAACGAAATAATTCTTTTATAATCTTTTCTGCACATTCCTCTGCACTATATATACTCGTATCAACCCTGACACTATACTTAATATTTTTAGCCATCAAATTATATTGCTCTTGTGATTGTGTTTCATATCTGTTTTCGCGACTCATATTACGTTGTCTGCAAATATCTAACGGACAATATACCTCTACTATATCAAGTGGATTATTTTTTAATATTTCTAATAGCTGATGATAATGATGCTTTATCTCTTCTCTCTCAACTAAAATTCCATCAATCAACACATTCTTTCCCATATCAGAATATAATTTTGCAGTTTGATACATCATAATGATTACTTCACTAAGATATTTCCAGTAATTTTTACGCAAATAATTCTCTCCAACCATTTCCTGAAATAAGTCATTAGCAACAACATAAAAAAATATATCCTCTTGATATTGAAGAGCTTCAACAATAGATGTTTTTCCTGCACTGGTTACTCCGTTCAAAAAAATAATTCTTCCTTTTTCCATATTTCTTACCCTTCCTTTTTTATTTAAGTTTATCACGGGCATATTTGTTTGTCATTCTCATATGATAATCGAAAAAAAAACGAGAGAAACCAACAACATAGATTTCTCTCGCTCCATCTTATTCCTTTTTCATTTCACCTAAAATCCGATATATACTCTTATCTGAAAGATAATATTTTGTAGCCAATTTTGAAACTTTTTCCCCCTGCAAAAATAGCTCATATATCTCTTTATTTCTTCTATATATCTCATTTTTATAGATACTACAATTATTTACTTTAGGTACTTTGGGTATATATAAGTCTACGCCATTTACATATTTTTGAATTTCTTTTATCAGCTCTTTTGGCAATACAACCTTTGCATTTATATAACTCATATCTTCTCCTTTCAACAGTAAATACAAATTAAAAAGAGAAGCACTATGCATATACTTTTATACCTTTATTCACGGATAAACTATTAAAGACAAACACCTCTCATAAAAGTAAACATATTATTATATCCCCCTTTCGTTAAACTTTATTTTCTTTTTCTATTGTATCAAAAACCTCTCTTTCCGTCTACTTATACTTTTTGTGAAATACTATAAAAGCAGACTAGCAATTCAGACAACCAGTTCCTAAACACAAACACGCACTTTAAAACCATCAATTCTCATTATTTACCATATAAATAGAATGGCATAGATATACTTAGTACTTAAAAAACACAAAAAAAATATACTAGCTCTACCTTTTTATTCTAAATGTTATCATAAGCTTTTACAAAATAGAACAGCCAACAAACTAGCGCTGGCAAGGAAGTATTCCGAAAGAAGCCCCTTGGAAGACGTTGGCACTTAATGAGCGGTTTCGCAAGAAGCGAAACGGCGAATTTAGTACCATTACGTCTGGAACGGAGCGAAAGCGCGGCTTCGTTGGAATACTTCCTTGCCAGCGCGACCCATTTTCTCAAACCCCTTATCCCCTATAAAAAAAACCTATTTCATCTTTAAAAAAAAAATTAGAGCAAGGAAATTTCCCTGCTCTAAAATTACTTTCAACCTCTCCTGTTAAAGTTGAAATGACACATATCTCATTCTACACTGGATATGCCTTATTCTCTGTATCCGCCATTGCTGGGTCAACTTTTGTTTTCTGTGCTGCTCTATATTTAAAGAAATCCACCGCCACGGTTGGGAATAATGCATAAGTCAATACATCTTCATCTTGTTCTTTCCATTCAGCAACTTCTTTTTCAAACTGTGGAAGCTGAGGAGGAATCAAATCGGCTGGACGGCAAGTAATTGGTTTCGCATCTCCGATCACTTTTTTCTGAATCTCTTTATCAAAAGGTTTTACTGTAGCCCCAAATTCTCCACTCAATACCTTTTTCGATTCCTTTGTCACTATCTTATAACGTTCTCCCTGTAATACATTTAATACCGCCTGTGTGCCGACAATCTGAGAAGAAGGAGTTACTAAAGGTGGTTCTCCAAAGTCTTTTCTCACTCTTGGAATCTCTTCTAGCACTTCATAATATTTATCTTCTGCATGTGCTTCTTTTAACTGAGATACTAGATTAGATAACATACCTCCCGGAACTTGATATAATAAAGTCTTGATATTAACACCCATAACCTTCGGATTTAATAATCCACTCTTTAAGGATTCTTCTTGCATCGGGCGGAAATAATCTGCGATTTCAGCCAAAAGTTTTTGATCTAATCCTGTATCATATGGAGTTCCCTTGAAAGTTTCTACTAATACTTCCGTAGCTGGCTGACTTGTTCCCATAGAGAAAGGTGACATCGCTGTATCAATGATATCTGCTCCTGCCTCTACTGCTTTTAAATATGTCATAGAAGCCACACCTGAAGTATAATGTGTATGTATCTGAATCGGAAGTTTTGTTCCTGCTTTCAGAGCATTCACTAGACGGGTAGCTTCATAAGGAACTAAAAGTCCTGCCATATCTTTAATACAAATAGAATCTGCACCCATTTCTTCAATATTTTTTGCTGTAGTAGTCCAGTAATCTAGAGTATAAGCATCTCCTAATGTATAAGATAATGCCACTTGTGCATGACCTTTTTCTTTATTCGCAGCTTTTACAGCAGTCTGTAAGTTACGAAGATCGTTAAAACAGTCAAAAATACGGATAATATCGATTCCATTTGCAATAGATTTCTGAACAAAGTATTCTACTACATCATCTGCATAATGATTATATCCTAAAATATTTTGTCCTCGAAATAACATCTGCAATTTTGTATTTTTAAAACCATCTTTCAGCTTTCTGAGTCTTTCCCATGGGTCTTCTTTTAAAAAGCGAAGGGAAGCATCAAATGTCGCACCACCCCAACATTCTACGGAGTGATATCCTACTTTATCCATTTTATCTATGATAGGTAACATCTGCTCTGTTCTCATTCTGGTAGCGATCAAAGACTGATGTGCATCACGCAAAATGGTTTCTGTAATTTTTAAAGGTTTTTTCACCTGTTCTGCCATTGTATTACCTCCTGTTTCTGTTTTATAAAAATTAAACTATTTTTCCTTTTTATCTGACTCCAAACATAGCCATAAACGTACCTGCTGCTACGGCTGTACCAATAACACCTGCTACATTAGGTCCCATTGCGTGCATCAATAAGAAATTGGTCGGGTCAGCCTCTGCACCAACTTTTTGTGATACTCTCGCCGCCATAGGAACTGCAGAAACACCTGCTGAACCGATCAGCGGATTAATCTTTCCACCACTCATCTTACACATTAATTTACCGAACAATACACCTGCTGCTGTACCCACTGCAAATGCCACCAATCCTAAAACGACAATCTTAATAGTATCCCATTTTAAGAATGCTTCTGCGCTGGTAGAAGCTCCTACAGAAGTACCGAGTAAAATAACTACAATATACATTAAAGCATTAGAAGCTGTTTCTGATAATTGTTTTACGACACCACATTCACGGAACAGATTTCCTAACATCAACATACCAACAAGTGGTGCTGTTTGAGGTAAAATTAATACCACTACAATAGTTACCACAACAGGGAATAAAATTTTTTCTAATTTAGAAACAGGTCTTAACTGCTCCATCTTAATTGCACGTTCTTCTTTTGTTGTGAATAATTTCATAATCGGAGGCTGAATAATGGGAACTAAAGACATATAAGAATATGCTGCTACTGCAATCGGTCCCATATACTCAGTCTGTCCTAACTTTCCTGCTAGGAAAATAGAAGTAGGTCCATCTGCACCACCGATGATAGAAATTGCTGCTGCTGCCTTATCATTAAATCCAAAGAAAATAGCTAATAAATATGCTGCAAAAATACCAAATTGCGCTGCTGCTCCGAGTAAAAAGCTTTTAGGATTGGCAATCAATGGTCCAAAGTCTGTCATTGCACCAACTCCTAAGAAAATCAATGAAGGTAATATACTCCATTCATCTAACAGATAAAAATAATGCAGTAATCCGCCGACTCCATTTTCTGATTCTCCAATCTTCAACATGATATCGGGATAGATATTCACCAAAAGCATACCAAATGCGATTGGAACTAACAGGAGCGGCTCGTATCCTTTTTTAATCGCTAAATACAAGAATACACATGCTACTACAATCATCACATAATTTCCCCAATATAAATTGAAAAAAGCGGATTGTTGTATCAAGTTACTCATTGTGTCTATAACATAAGTCATTTCTTAACCTCCCATGTAATATTGTACTTATGGGAATTCACATCTGCATAAGCCCGCCGCCGTGAATCCTAGTTTAATGTAGCCAGTACATCTCCTGCTTCTACAGACTGACCAACCGTCACATTAATACTAGCGACAGTACCATCCTGCGGAGCAACAATCTCGTTTTCCATTTTCATTGCTTCTAAGATAAGCATAACATCTCCACGTTTCACTGCTTGTCCCGCATTTACTTTTGCTGCGAGGATTTTTCCTGGCATAGGAGCGCTCACTTTCACTGCGCCTTGTGCGCCTGTACTAGCTGCTGGTTTTTGTGCTGGAGCTGCTTTTTGTTTTGGAGCAGCCTTTGGAGCAGATGCCTTTGGCGTACTTCCTGCGCCGCCTTCTTCCACAGTAACATCATATGATGTTCCATTCACAGTAATATCATTTTTTGTTACATTCACATTAATTTTATAATTCTTCATTTTTTTACTTCCTGCTACTAAAATATATACAAATGTATATATTAGATGTTTCTGTACCTACTCACTTCGCTTTTCTATGCGATTTTGCGAGTCAACATCTCAATAGCTTTTCCTTTCCTAAATTTTATTTTTGATTTTTCCGATCTTTTGCATTTATTTACTCACATTTTAATATATCTTTTCTTATGCATGTATTCTCTTTCACTCTACGGCTGCTCTTAACTTTATTTTAAGCAGTTTTATCTTTTCGCCTAAAAAGAGAAGGACTTCTCATATATTTATGTTGTATTGTCGTGATATACTCCTCTACTGGTAGAAGTAGGAGCTTCTTATTGATATTATCTCTTTCTTTGTACCCGCTTAATCGATCTCACTTGAAACCCTTCTATAGAAGCTCCCTGATATTCACAAATAGCAGCAGTGATCACAGCAACTAACTCTTCATCATCGACGAGTTCTTCCTCTTCTATTTCTTCTATCTGCACAGGAGCACTTACAGGAGCTGGCGCTTGTTCTATCTGTTTTGGCTGTTCTTGTCCGATTTTATTCACATTTTTCAATAAGCTAATCACGAAAGAAATAAATATCAGTACAAGAAATACTGTTCCCATACCCATAAGTGTATTTAAAAGTGCTTTTCCTATGCCGATACTGCTTCCTGCTATAAATAGCGTCATCATTCTTCACTCCCTTATGATACACATCCGTGTTTTTTATTAGGACGGTCTTCACGCTTTGTAAATAACATTTCAAAAGCGCCGATTACATATTTTCTGGTATCCTTAGCTTCGATGATATCATCTACATAACCTCTTTTTGCCGCTGCCGCTGCGCTTGACTGCAAAGCGATATATTCCTTTGTTTTCTCTGCAATCACATCATTCACATGATTCGCCTTTTTGATTTCTTCTGCATACATAATTCTGACTGCCTGTTCTGCATCCATCATGCCGATAGAAGCATCTGGCCAAGCATAGACTACATCTGCACCGATAGACTTGCTGTTCATTGTTAAATATGCACTTCCAAAAGCTTCTCCTCTAATCACATTTACTTTCGGAACAGTCGCATTTGCAAACGCATATGTAAGTTTTGCCACAGCTTTTGCCATCATTTTTTCCTGACACATAGTCGCTTTATAACCTTTTACATTTGTAAGACTTAGAACTGGAATACCAAATGCATCACAGAAGTTCACAAAATCTGCTGCTTTTTCACAGCCTTGTGCAGAAATAGCTGCATCAAATTTTTCAGCTTCTTCTCCATTTTCTCCATAGATAACACTACGATTTGCCACTGCTCCTACGGTATTTCCATTTAAGCGAATAAATCCTGTCACCATATCCTTTGCATATTCCTTTTTCACTTCAAAAAAGAAAGAATTATCAGAAATCTCAGAAAGCACAAAAGAAGCATCTGCTGCTCCATTTTCTATATTTTCGCAAATACGATTCAAATCATCTGTACATTCTTCATAAGACATATCATCTTCCTGATTTGCTGGAAGAATACAGATAAGTTGTCTGATCTGCTCTAAAATATCCTCTTCTTTTCCAACTACATCTACAATACCAGCCTCTTCACTCTGAAATTTCGCTGAAGCGCTGTCACATTTAGAAGTATTATTTCCATCAATCGCATTAGGAGAATTTACAAATAATTTCGCTTTCTTTTCGTCCATAAAAGTGAAATCTGTCAAAGTAGGAATGACTGCCATGCCGCCGCCGCATGTTCCAAAAATCGCTGTAATCTGTGGTATCACACCAGAAGCTAATGTCTGTTGCATATAAATCTCACCAAATCCATTTAATGCATCTGTCGCTTCTTGTAATCGAAAACCTGCACAGTCCACGAATCCAATGATAGGTGCTCCCATTTTCATTGCCATTTTATAAAGATTTACAATTTTTTTTGCATGCATTTCCCCTATTGTCCCATTCATTACAGAAACATCCTGACTATATACATACACAAGATTTCCTTCAATAAGACCATACCCAGTTATCACACCATCTGCAGGGGTTTCTTTTTGCTGCATGTTAAAATCTGTGTTTCTGGCAGTAACATATCCGCCGATTTCAACAAAACTGTTATCATCAAGTAAAGCTTCTATCCTCTTACTTGCTGATGATTGTGCCGTTGTACTCATTCTTCAGCCCTCCATTTTTTTATAATAATAAACCAAATTTCTGCCAATTTTAATTGTATCGTTTTCTAAAAGAAATTTCAAGCAGATTTTCTACTATTTTTGTACTATTTTTATACTATCTTGGAAAATCCTCTGCTTTATTATTTTCCCTTATTCCTCTTTTCCTCTATATTCACCTGTTTCATCAGAAATCTCTAAAATAGTACAATTCCCCACTTTTATTTTCCAAAAATCTTTCATGGAGATCCCTGTCATTTTATACCATATCGCATGAATAGCTGCTCCGTGAGATACTAATAACACATTTTGATTCGGGTATTTTCCCTTTATTTCCTCCATAAATTCCCATAATCTTTTCGATACTTCTTCTAATGTTTCTCCATTTTCAGGAGACTGATACTGTTCAGGATCATAAAAAAAAGCGTGCAATTTATCATCCATAATACTACAGCCTTCTAACTCACCAAAAGAAATTTCTGCTAACCGTTTCTCTATATGAAATTCTTCTCTAGATTTTCCCGTTGCCAATTCTGCTGTTTCTATCGCTCGATCTAAAGGGCTGGTGTAAATTGCGGCAAAATCTATCTTCTTTATGATTTTTCCTGCTTCTATTGCTTGTTTTTTTCCTTCTTCATTTAAGTGAGTGTTTCTTTGTCCTTGTATGATTCTTTCTTTATTGGCATCTGTTTCTCCATGCCGCATCATATAAACTTTCATGATATTCTCTCCTATTTTCAATTTTCTACTGTCAAAGTGAATATTTTCTATCCATTTTTTCATCTTATTTACTGTTAAACTACCATAACATTTTTTCTACCTTGACGTTTTAAATATACATTGATTATATCGTAGAAAGAAGCGAAAATCAAGTTGATCAGGAGACTGAGTTTCCGTGCAGAAGTTTCCGCGCAGATCAGAAATAGTTCCAACGAAGCCGCGCTCTCGCTCCGTTCCAGACGTAATGGTACTAAATTCGCAAATCCCGCTTCCTGCGGGTTTGCTTATTAAGTACCAACGTCTTCCAAGGGGCTTCTTTTGGAATTAT
>CANRVK010000147.1 GCA_947643285.1 uncultured Eubacteriaceae bacterium | reverse complement strand
TACGTAATATAAATTCGCAGCCCTTTAAAGGTCTGATAATTAAGTGCCGACGTCTTCCACGGGGCTTCTTTTGGAATAGGGCAGCCCTCTCCTGCGCTAGTTTGTAGAGTGGGTGAGGTACATAAATTTGTTTGGTATTTGTTTTACTGTAAGCAATTAAATGAAAGTGTTTTGTTCGTTTGCCTGAAAAATTGGAATTTGTAAGAAACTTTTTATGAATTTTGTCTATATATCAGTAAAAAAGATTATTTTATAAAAATTTTTTGATTTAAGCAGAATAACAAGTTAAGTTAACTCGTTGTGCTAGTTCACTTGAAAGCTGGAATTTATAAAGGTATTTTTTCTGAGTTTTCTATTTTGTGCAAGTAAAAAATCCTATTTTATAAGTATTATTTCATTCAACTAGCACAACGAGTTAAGTTATAATAGTTAGTTATTTTGGAAAGTTACAAGATGTGGATAAAAGGAATTTTTTAGTTTTTCTAGTTTTCTAGAGTAGTCGATACACTAGCGGAGGCAAGGCAATATTCCAAAAGAAGCCCCTTGGAAGACGTTGGCACTTAATGAGCGGTTTCGCAAGAAGCGAAACGGCGAATTTAGTACCGTTACGTCTGGAACGGAGCGAAAGCGCGGCTTCGTTGGAATATTGCCTTGCCGGAGCGCCCCTTTATTTGGGGAAAGTTTGAGTGGTGCTAGACATGAAAATTCTTCTATGTTATAATGAATTTCAGGCATTTTATGGATGGGTTGGTATGGATTGACTATAATAAAATGGTTGGAGAGGTATTTATGATTGATATATTTGGGGTTATTTTAAATAAGGAGGAAAAGGGAAATGGCGATTATCGACCAGAGTAAAATTAGGAATTTTTGTATTATTGCTCATATAGACCATGGAAAATCTACTCTTGCGGATAGAATTATAGAACGGACAGGGCTTTTGACAGATAGAGAGATGCAGGCTCAAGTGCTCGACAATATGGATTTGGAAAGAGAGCGTGGGATTACGATTAAGGCGCAAGCGGTGAGAACGGTCTATAAAGCACAAGATGGAGAGGAATATATTTTTAATTTAATTGATACTCCCGGACATGTGGATTTTAATTATGAAGTTTCAAGGAGTCTGGCGGCTTGTGATGGGGCGGTTTTGGTTGTAGATGCGGCGCAGGGAATAGAGGCGCAGACGCTGGCAAATGTATATCTCGCATTGGATCATGATCTAGATGTTTTTCCGGTTATCAATAAGATTGATTTGCCTAGTGCAGAGCCAGAACGAGTGATAGAAGAGATAGAGGATATCATAGGGCTTGAGGCGCAGGATGCTCCTCTGATATCGGCAAAAACAGGATTAAATATAGATCAGGTTTTAGAACAGATTGTCAGTAAAATTCCTGCTCCCAAGGGGGATGCAAAAGCTCCTTTAAAGGCTTTAATTTTTGATTCTGTCTATGATTCTTATAAAGGAGTGATTGTGTTCTTCCGTGTAAAAGAAGGGACTTTAAGAGCAGGTACAAAGGTGAAGATGATGGCGACTGGCGCTGTAGAAGAAGTAGTGGAAGTAGGATATTTTGGAGCAGGACAGATGATTCCTTGTGAGGAACTGAGCGCTGGAATGGTGGGATATCTGACAGCAAGTATTAAAAATGTGAAAGATACATTAGTGGGAGATACTATTACAGATGCAGAGAATCCATGTAAAGAGCCGCTGCCGGGATATAAAAAGGTGAATCCTATGGTATATTGCGGGTTGTATCCGGCTGATGGTGCGAAATATTCAGATTTGAGAGATGCATTGGAAAAGCTGCAATTAAATGATGCTGCTTTGCAGTTTGAACCAGAAACATCTGTCGCATTAGGGTTTGGATTTCGATGTGGATTTTTAGGGCTGCTGCATTTGGAAATTATACAAGAAAGGCTGGAAAGAGAGTATAACTTAGATTTGGTGACTACAGCTCCCGGAGTTATTTATCGTGTTCATAAGATAGACGGAGAAATGATAGAACTCACAAATCCTTCTAATCTACCAGATCCTGCTGAAATTGAATATATGGAAGAACCTATGGTAGAGGCAGAAATTATGGTGACAACAGAATTTATTGGTTCTATTATGGATTTATGTCAAGAACGCCGAGGGATTTATCATGGAATGGAGTATATAGAAACAACAAGAGCATTATTAAAATACGATTTGCCATTAAATGAGATCATTTATGATTTTTTTGATGCATTGAAATCACGTTCTAGAGGATATGCTTCTTTTGATTATGAGATGAAAGGTTATGTGAAATCTGATTTAGTGAAATTAGATATTTTAATCAACAGGGAAGAAGTAGATGCACTGTCTTTTATTGTGTTCAGTGGTACAGCATATGAGCGTGGAAGGAAGATGTGTGAAAAATTAAAAGATGAAATACCAAGGCATTTATTTGAGATTCCTATTCAGGCGGCGATTGGTAGCAAAGTGATTGCCAGAGAAACCATCAAAGCGATGAGAAAAGATGTTTTGGCGAAATGTTATGGCGGTGATATCAGCCGAAAAAGGAAATTATTAGAGAAACAAAAGGAAGGAAAGAAACGGATGCGCCAGATTGGAAATGTTGAGATTCCTCAAAAGGCGTTTATGAGCGTTTTGAAATTAGATGATAAAAAATAAAGAGAAAAAAAATTTGGGGATATATTTGCATATCCCCTTTTGCGTGAAAAAATGTCATTATTGTGATTTTCTGTCTGCGCCTGCTGATGAAGACACAAAGGAAAGATATGTAAAAGCGCTAAAAAAAGAGATTTTTCTATATAGAGAGGATTTAAAAGAGAATATTATTTCTACGATATTTTTGGGAGGTGGGACGCCTTCTTTATTAAAAGAAAAAGAGATAAAAGAGCTGTTAGATGCTATTTTTGAGGCATATTTTGTAGAAGAGGGAGCAGAAATTACGATAGAGGCGAATCCAGAAACACTTACTAAAGAAAAACTGAAAGTTTATAAAAGATCGGGAATCAATCGGCTGAGTATGGGGCTGCAGTCAACAGAAGAAGAACAGTTAAAACGATTAGGAAGAATTCATACTTATGAAAAATTTTTAGAAAGTTATGCATTTGCCAGAGAAGTTGGGTTTGAAAATATCAATGTGGATTTAATGTCTGCGTTGCCTTTTCAGACAAAAGAAGAATGGGAAGAAACATTAAGAAAAATAGTGAATCTGAACCCCAAACCAGAGCATATTTCCGCTTATAGTCTCATCATAGAAGAAGGAACAAAATTTTTCAATATAAAAGAACAGTTATCTTTTCCAGATGAAGAAGAAGATAGACAGATGTATTGGAAAACAAAGGAGTTTTTAGAAAGGGAAGGATATCATAGGTATGAAATTTCTAATTATGCGTTACCTGAAAAGGAAAGCAGACACAATCAGATTTACTGGACATTAGGAGAATATTTAGGGTTAGGATTGGGAGCAGCTTCTTATCGGAATGAGAGCAGATTTAAAAATACAGAAAATCTACAAGAATATTTCGCATTTTTTGAAAATAATATGATAAAAGAACCATCAGAATTTCAAAAAGAAGTCCATATTCTCTCAAAAGAAGAGAAGATGGAAGAGTTTATGTTTTTGGGATTGAGGAGAATGAAAGGGATATCGGAGAAGAGGTTTTTAAATTTATTTCAAAAGGATATTATGGAAGTATATGGAGAGAAAATAGAAAAGGGAGTTCAGATAGGAGTATTATGGAGGAAAGATGGTAGGATCGGGCTGACAGAGAGAGGGGTGGATGTCAGCAATATGGTATTGGCGGAGTTTTTACTTTAAGGGGGAAATAGAGATGCAGGAAAGATACAGTTTTAGGATTAGCGGAAAAAGTTTGGTGGAAGTTCCGCTGCGGCAAGGAAGTATTCCACCGAAGCCGCGCTTTCGCTCCGTTCCAGACGTAGTGGTACTAAATTCGCAGTTTCGCTTCTTGCGAAACCGCTCATTAACGGGCAAGCGTCTTCCAAGGGGCTTCTTATGGAATACTTCCTTGCCTTCGCTAGGTTACTTATCTGGCTAGTTATTTAATAGTTTCTTTCTCGTGCAAGTCTATAATATGGACAGGTTTATGATTGATGAAATAAGATAGCAGTCAGTTATTGTAATAAGTTATCGAAATGTTTTCCTTTTTTGAATAATATGATTTTTTAACCTCATCAAGGAAGTCCCCCGCTTTTAAGCCGCCAAGGCGAAAGCGGTGGGTTGGGACTTCCTTGTTTCCGTGGGAGTGCAGACTCCCACGGAAAAGCTGCGATAGCAGGTATGAGGTTATGAGCAAGTAGCGAAGCGGATTGCGAATATCCGATTTGACTTTTCTTAGAACGGTTCAATGTGGTCAACTTAAGAATTTTTATATTTTATAACGATATCTGTAAAAACCAATTTTATGATACTAATTTTTAAGATATATTTGTATATCATGCTTAAGTTGACTATATTGTAGAACAGCTAATAAACTAGCGGGGGCAGGGAGGGCTATTCCGAAAGAAGCCCCTTTAGTCAATCCACTCCCCCCATTTCTTTTAATATTTTTACTTAAAAGAAAGAACGATATAGAATATATTTTAGAAAAAATGGAAAATATCTAAATAGTAAATAATTTTATTTAGGAGGTTTTCCATGGATTTTAAGAATAGTGAAACAAAGGATAATTTGATGAGGGCTTTTGCTGGGGAGAGTCAGGCTAGAAATCGGTATACTTTTTCTGCTTATCAGGCAAAAAAGGAAAAATTACCTATTATTGAAAAAATATTTTTATTTACCGCAGAACAGGAAAAGGAACATGCAGAAATTTTTTATCGTCATTTAAAAGAGTTAGCAGGGGATACGATACAGGTAGATGGAGGATATCCAGTTGATCTCTATGATAATGTCATTGATTTATTAAAAGCGGCACAGCATAATGAATATCAGGAACATGATGATGTATATAAAAAGTTTGGAGAGATAGCGAGAGAAGAAGGGTTTTTAAAGGCGGCGGCTTCTTTTGAATTGATTGCAGGAATAGAGAAAATACATGGAGATAGATTTGGATATTATTTGAATCTCATGGAACAGAATAAGTTATTTGTTTCTGAGGTGAAATGTGGCTGGATATGTTTAAATTGTGGTTATATTTATGAGGGAGAAAAAGTTCCAGAGAAGTGCCCAGTATGTCAAGCAGAGCAGGGGTATTTTATAAGAGTGGAATTATCTCCTTATGGAATAGGAAAAAAGGAAATGTTTCAGTAAAATTTATAGGGGCTTTCTAAGAAGGGTTATAGTATTCTATTATGATTTTATTTTTAGAAGGGATTTTGGCAGAAAATAAAGGGATATATTATCTGAATATTTTCTGCTATATTTTATTTTTAGAAAAGTATTGATTGAAATTATTCCCAAAATAAGGATAGAAATTTTTATAAAATATGTAAAAATTGTGAAATTTGAAAAATTTTTCATTTAGGTGTTGACAAAGCACTTTTTAAGTGATATTTTAGGTGTATCAAGATATTAGCACTCTATATTAATGAGTGCTAACAGGGAAGAAGAATGGAAGTGAGAGAGATGGAATTAGATGATAGAAAGAAAAAGATTTTAAAATCTATCATACGCAATTATTTAGAAACAGGAGAACCTGTTGGTTCTAGGACAATTTCTAAATTTACGGATTTAAAGCTGAGCTCTGCGACCATTCGGAATGAGATGGCTGATTTAGAAGAATTAGGATATATTATTCAGCCGCACACTTCCGCAGGAAGAATTCCTACTGATAAGGGATATCGGTTATATGTAGATGATCTGATGGAGGAAAAGGAAAGACAGGTAAATGAAAAGGAAAAACAAGTGGATGAGATGAAAGAATTTCTCATTCAAAAGGTGGATAAGGTCGAAACTCTATTGCAGCAGATGGCGAGGCTTCTCGCAACGAATACGAATTATGCCACTATGATTACAGCTCCTCAGTATAATAAAAATAAGGTGAAATTTATTCAGTTATCCCGAGTAGAAGCGGAAAAGTTATTGATTGTGGTAGTGATTGATGGAAATATTGTAAAAAATACTATCATTGATACGGTGGAAGCATTAGATGATGAAACAATATTACAGCTCAATATGTTATGTAATACCAGTCTGAATGGACTCACGATTGATGAGATTAATTTAGGAGTGATTGCAAAATTAAAGGAACAGGCAGGTGTTCATAAAGGAATTGTAGGAAGTGTTTTAGATGCGGTAGCAGAGGCGATTACAGTAGATGATGATTTGCGGATTTATACTAGCGGTACGACGAATATTTTCCAATATCCAGAATTAAGTGATAAGAATAAGGCAAAAGAGTTAATCAATGCTTTTGAAGAAAAGAGAGTACTGACTTCTCTAGTACACCAGATAGTGCAAAAAGACGACAATCACGGAATACAAGTCTATATCGGAAGTGAAACTCCTATTCAGACCATGAAGGATTGCAGTGTTGTGACAGCTACTTATGAATTAGAAGAAGGTGTGCAGGGAACGATAGGGATTATAGGACCAAAACGAATGGATTATGATAAAGTGGTGGATACTTTAAAGACTTTAACAACTCAATTAGATATGATATATAAAAAAACATAGAGATAAAATAAAGAAAAGAAAGGTGGTAGAGAAAGGTGACAGAAAAGGATTTAGAAGAACAGATAGAAATAGATGATTCACAAGATGTAGAAGAAGGAAAAACAGAGGATGTAGAGAGTGAATCAGAAGAAGAGATGAATGAAAAAGAGAATGAAGAAGATGCACTAGAAGGTGTTGACATAAAGGCAGAAGAGGAGGAAGCAGAAACAAAAGAAACGAAAAAAGGCTTCTTCGGAAAAGCGAAAAAAGAAAAGAAAGACAAGAAAGATATTGAGATAGAAGAGTTAAATGATAAATATAAACGCACGATGGCGGAATTTGATAATTTCAGAAAGCGTACAGAAAAAGAAAAGGCTCAGATGTATGAAGTTGGGGCAAAAGAAGTAATTGAAAAAATACTTCCTGTCATAGACAATTTTGAAAGAGGGCTTTCAAGTTTAAATGAAGAAGAAAAGAAAAGTCCTTTTGCAGATGGTATGGATAAGATTTATAAACAGCTCACGAAAACATTAGAAGAGATTGGAGTAAAGCCGATTGAAGCGGTGGGTCAGGAGTTTAATCCAGATTTTCATAACGCAGTGATGCGCGGAGAAGATGAAGAATTAGGGGAAAATATTATTTCTGAGGAATTTCAGAAAGGATATCTATATCATGATACTGTAGTTCGCCACAGCATGGTAAAAGTAGTGAATTGTTAGAGGAAAATTAAGAGAAAGTGTTGGAATAATCAGGAGGAAAAAATTATGAGTAAAATTATAGGAATTGACTTAGGTACAACAAATAGCTGCGTAGCTGTTATGGAAGGCGGTAAGCCAGTTGTTATCGCAAATGCAGAGGGAGCAAGAACTACACCATCTGTTGTAGCATTTACAAAAACAGGAGAAAGATTAGTGGGAGAACCTGCAAAACGTCAGGCTGTTACCAATGCAGAAAAGACCATTTCTTCTATCAAAAGACATATGGGAAGTGATTATAAAGTAAACATTGATGACAAGAAATATTCTCCACAAGAAATTTCTGCTATGATACTTCAGAAATTAAAGAGTGATGCCGAGAATTATTTAGGAACGAAAGTGACAGAAGCTGTTATCACTGTTCCTGCATATTTCAATGATGCGCAAAGACAGGCTACAAAAGATGCAGGTAAAATCGCAGGATTAGATGTAAAACGTATTATCAATGAGCCTACAGCAGCAGCATTAGCATATGGTTTGGATAATGAAATAGAGCAAAAAATCATGGTATATGATTTAGGTGGAGGTACTTTTGATGTTTCCATCATTGACATCGGAGATGGTGTTATTGAAGTATTAGCTACAAATGGTGATACACATCTTGGTGGAGATGATTTTGATAATAAATTAATTGATTGGATGATCAGCGAATTTAAGAAAAAAGAAAGTGTTGATTTATCCACAGATAAAATGGCACTGCAGAGATTAAAAGAAGCAGCAGAAAAAGCGA
>CANRVK010000146.1 GCA_947643285.1 uncultured Eubacteriaceae bacterium | reverse complement strand
CGAATTTAGTGTCCACTACGTCTGGAACGGAGCGAGAGCGCGGCTTCGTTGGAATGGCTTTGCTCCAGAGCGTCCCTCTCCCACAATCTGAATAAGATTCTAAAAATGGGTTTGCAAATTGGTGTAAATTTAGGTATAATAGGAATAATAATAAATGAGTCTACCGGAAATTTTTACCGGTATTTTAGGAGGTTATAACTGTGGTGAAAGAACAAGATACCAGAAATACGCATAGAATATACGAAAATGATCAAGCAGGAGAAGTGCAGATTGCTGATGAAGTGGTCGCAATTATTGCTGGACTAGCTGCAACCGAAGTGGAAGGAGTTTCTGCTATGGCTGGAAACATCACCAATGAATTAGTCGGAAAATTAGGAATGAAAAATCTTTCTAAAGGCGTAAAAGTGGAAGTATTAGAAAATACCGTTTCTGTGGAATTAGCGCTTCATATGAAATATGGATATAATATTCCAGCCGTTTCTACAAAAGTACAGGAAAAAGTGAAAGCAGCGATTGAAAATATGACAGGACTCATGGTTTCCGATGTGAATGTTCGGATCGCTGGAGTGGACATTGAAAAAAGCAAGTAGGAGTTAAATGGGGAGCATCTTACTGGAGCGCTCCCTTTTTTCCGTTTTTTTAGATTTTAATGTGACCAAACAGGAGGAGCTATGAACAGGCGAGAATTACGAGAAAATACATTTAAGTTTCTATTTTGCATAGACTTTCATTCAGAAGAAGAATGGGAAGAACAGATTTATCTGTTTTTAAATTCCTTTGAATTAGAGGAAGTAGAACCAGAGGAAAAGGAAAAATTCCGCATAAGAACCTTAGATATCGTAGATAAAATACCAGAATTAGATAAAAAAATTGAAAAAGTGACAAAAGGGTGGAAGAAAAATCGAATCGGAAAGGCGGAATTGACGATTATCCGGCTCGCTTTCTATGAGATGAAGTATGATGAAGATGTGCCAGTGAGCGTGGCGATCAATGAAGCAGTAGAACTTTCTAAAAAATTTGGAGGAGAGGATTCGGCTGGTTTTGTAAATGGAATTTTAGCGAAGATGGTGTAGAATATGGCGAATATTTATTCTGTAACACAGGTAAATTCTTATATCAAAAATATGTTCACGCAGGATTTTATGTTGAATCGTATTTTTATAAAAGGAGAAGTTTCTAATTGTAAATATCATACATCAGGGCATGTATATTTTACCATAAAGGATAACACCTCCCAGATGGCATGTGTGATGTTTGCCGGAAATCGCAGGGGCATGAATTTTCAGCTAAAAGAAGGACAGAATGTAGTCATAGAAGGAAATATTGATATTTATGAACGAGATGGAAAATATCAGCTCTATGCCAGAAAAATCACGTTAGACGGAACAGGAATTTTATATCAGCAATATGAAGCCTTAAAGAAAAAGCTAGAAGAGATGGGAATGTTTGCGGCGGAATATAAAAGACCCATTCCAAAATATGTGAACAAAGTAGGAATTGTGACAGCACAGACAGGAGCGGCGATAAGAGATATTGTGAATATAGTTACACGGAGAAATCCCTATGTCCAGCTCATTTTATATCCAGCATTAGTGCAGGGAGAAGGGGCAAAGGATTCCATCGTGAAGGGAATACAAGTATTAGACAGCATGAACTTAGACGTTCTGATCGTAGGAAGAGGGGGAGGCTCGATAGAGGATTTATGGGCATTTAATGAAGAAATAGTGGCGAGGGCTATTTTTGAATGTCGGACGCCTGTTATTTCGGCTGTAGGGCATGAAGTAGATGTCACAATCGCAGATTATGTGGCAGATTTAAGAGCACCTACTCCTTCCGCAGCGGCAGAACTGGCAGTTTATGATTATCGCGCTCTAAAAGAGCAGTTAGTACAGAAACAATGGAATTTAAAAAGAGAATTGCAGAAGACGATAAAAAGATATCGTACCCAGACAAAACAATATGAAATTTATATTTCACATAAAAATCCAAAAGTACAGGTGCAAAAACAAAGACAGCACACCATAGAGTTAGAAGAGAAGATGGAAATCGCTTTAAAAAGAAAAATAGAAAAAAACCGTTATCTGCTATCTGTTTATGCAGAGCGTTTAGAGGGGCTTTCTCCATTAAAGAGATTGGGAAATGGATATGCCTATTTGAGTGATGAAACAGGAGAGGCGATACGATCCATAGGGCAATTAAAAAAGGGAGATACCTTTCAAGTGCAGTTAAAAGATGGGAAGGCTTTAGCGGCTGTCACCAAGAAATTTAGAAAAAAACAAGAGAAAGTTTAAAGGTCAATCTTCGCAATCGTAGGCTGCTGTCGCACTTCGTGAAATTACCAAGCGTGGATTGAAAAAGAAAGAGAGATGGTTTTTAAAAATGAAGGAGAAAGAGAAATCTATGGAAGAGGCGTTTGAAGAGCTGAATGAGCTATTAACAAAGATGGACAGCGACCAGATCAGCTTAGAGGATTCTTTTAAACTTTATCAGGAGGGAGTGCAGTTAGTGCGTTATTGTAATGAGAAGATTGATAAGGTGGAGAAGCAGTTGATGATATTAAATGAAATGGGGGAAGAAAATGGGGGCTGATTTTGAACAGAAGAAAGAAGAGAAGACAAAACAGATAGAAAAGATAATAAGAAAGTACTTGCCAGAGGAGAAAGACGGATATCAAAAGACGGTATTAGAGGCGATGAATTATAGTATGTTGGCAGGTGGGAAGAGAATCCGTCCTATGATGGCTTTGGAAACTTATCAGATGTTCGGCGGAGAGGGAAAGATAATAGAACCTTTTTTAGCAGGATTAGAAATGATTCATACCTATTCTTTGGTACATGATGATCTGCCAGCGATGGATAATGATGAATATCGCAGGGGGAGAAAGACCACGCATATCGCCTATGGACATGCGATGGGGATTTTGGCAGGTGATGGGTTATTAAATTATGCTTTTGAAACGATGATGAAAGCGGAAGAGTATTTAAAAGATGTTTCCAAAGAGGAATCTTTTTTGGTGTTAAAGAGAATCTTTGATGCCATCAGGCTAATCGCTTCTAAGTCTGGAATCTATGGAATGGTAGGCGGACAGGCTGTAGATGTGGAATCCACAGAAAAAGGGGAAGAGCTTACCTTAGAAAAGATAGGATTTATTTATCGGCTAAAAACCAGCGCTTTGATAGAAGCCTCTATGGCAGCAGGAGCGATTTTAGCAGGTGCAGAACCAGAAGATGTGAAAAAAATAGAGAGTGTGGCTGAAAAAGTTGGAATGGCTTTTCAGATTCAAGATGATATTTTAGATGTGACAAGTACAAAAGAAATGCTGGGAAAAGACATATGTCAAGATGAAAAAAATCATAAAATTACTTATGTGACGATAAAGGGGTTAGAAGAGGCGGAAAGAATGGTGGAACAGATTTCCAAAGAGGCGATTTCTACATTACAGAGCTGTAATGGGAGAAATGAATTTTTAGAACAATTAATAAATTGGTTAATTCATAGAGAAAAATAGAGGAACGAGTATGTTGCTGGATTTAATAAATAAACCGAATGATATAAAAAAGTTATCAGAGGAAAGTTATGAAAACTTAGCACAGGAGATACGAGATTTTTTGATCCATAAAATCAGTGTTTCAGGAGGACATTTAGCTTCTAATTTAGGAGTAGTGGAATTGACAATGGCGATGCATTTAGTCTGTGATCTGCCTAAAGATAAAATGATATGGGACGTGGGACACCAGTCTTATACGCATAAATTGCTGACAGGGAGAAGAGAGGGATTTGATGAACTCAGAAAGTATGGAGGAATCAGTGGTTTTCCAAAGAGGCGAGAGAGTCTTTGTGATGCATTTAATACGGGTCATAGTTCTACTTCTATTTCAGCAGGGCTTGGCTATGTAGAAGCGAATCGGATTCAGAATATAGATTCAACTGTTATTTCAGTAATCGGAGATGGAGCTTTGACAGGAGGCATGGCGTATGAGGCATTAAATAATGCGGCTAGGATAAAAAGAAATTTCATCATCATTTTAAATGATAACGAAATGTCCATTTCAAAAAATGTGGGTGGCATGTCAGAATATTTGAATAATCTTCGGACAGGGGAAGTATATAACCGCGCGAAAAATATTGTGATGAATGGGTTAGAAAGAGTGCCTATCTATGGAGAGAGGATTATTGCGAACCTTCGGAGAACAAAAAGTGGGATCAAACAACTTCTCATTCCGGGCATGATTTTTGAGGATATGGGAATCACTTATTTAGGACCTGTGGACGGACATAATATCAAACAGTTAGTGAAAACTTTGAACGAGGCAAAAAAATTAGATCACGCGGTTTTGATTCATGTGCTGACTAAGAAAGGAAAAGGGTATGGTCCAGCAGAACGCCATCCTTCTCGCTTTCATGGAGTAGAGCCTTTTTCTATCGCTACAGGAATGCCATTAAAGAAAAAAGAAATGCCCACCTATACGGATATTTTCGCTTCTTCTATCGTTCGGCTCGGGGAGAAATATAAAGAACTCACAGTGATTACTGCAGCGATGCCAAATGGAACAGGACTATGCCGATTTCGCAAACTATTTCCAGAAAGATTTTTTGATGTGGGAATAGCAGAAGAACATGCGGTCACTTTTGCAGCAGGTCTTGCCGCTGCCGGAATGAAACCTGTAGTAGCGATTTATTCTTCTTTTTTGCAAAGAGCCTATGATCAGATTATTCATGATGTCTGTATTCAAGATCTCCCTGTCATATTTGCAGTGGATAGAGCAGGGTTAGTGGGAAGCGACGGAGAAACACATCAGGGAATTTTTGATCTGTCTTTTTTATCCAATATTCCAAATATGAATATCTTCGCGCCTATGAATAAGTACGAATTAGCAGATGTGCTGAAATTTGCGATGGAATTTAACGCACCCTTGGCAATCCGATATCCGAGGGGAGAGGCATATGCTGGATTAAAGGAATTTCGGTCGCCGATTATTTATGGAAAAAGTCTTATGTTATATAAAGAGAGAAAAATTGCATTATTAGCAGTTGGAAGCATGGTAAAAACAGCATTAGAAGTGAGGCTTCGTTTAAAAGAAATGGGGCATACGGTATCGTTAATCAATGTGCGTTTTGTGCAGCCATTTGATCAAGAGATGATAGAAGAATTAACAAAGGATCATGAACTTTTGGTCACATTGGAAGAAAATCTCTTAAATGGCGGATATGGAATGAAAATCACTCGATTTGTGGAAGAGAGAGGATATCCTATCCGAGTCAGAAATATCGCCATACCAAATCTTTATATTGAACATGGAAATGTGGAAATCTTAAAAAAAGAAGCAGGAATTGATGTAGAAACCATCTTACAGAAGATAAATTCTTATTTAGAAAAAAAAGAAGAGAGAGAATAAGATGAAAGAACGATTAGATATACTTCTTGTGAAGAAAAAATTAGCAGAATCAAGAGAAAAAGCAAAGGATATGATCGTGTCTGGAAATGTCTATGTAGAGGGAAAAAAGGAAGAAAAAGCGGGAAAAACATTTGAGGAAAACGCTTTTATAGAAGTGAGAGGAGATATCCTTCCCTATGTGAGCCGTGCAGGTTTGAAGTTAGAAAAGGCGATAAAAGTTTTTGACATAGATTTAGAAGGGAAAATTTGTATGGACGTAGGGGCTTCTACAGGAGGATTTACCGATTGTATGCTGCAAAATAAAGCGAAAAAAGTTTATTGTGTAGATGTAGGACATGGGCAGCTTTCATGGAAACTACAAAAAGATGAAAGAGTTATCTGCATGGAAAAAACAAATATCCGATACCTGACAAAAAAGGATATCACAGAGGAAATAGAATTTGTTTCTATTGATGTTTCTTTTATTTCTTTAACAAAAGTATTACTTCCTGTGAAAGAATTGATGATGGAAAAAGCTAAAGCAGTCTGTCTTATTAAGCCACAATTTGAAGTGGGAAAGGAAAAGATAGGAAAAAAAGGAGTAGTAAAGGAAAGAAAAGTACAAGAAGAAGTGATAGAGATGGTATCTGGTTATGCGAAGGAGATAGGATTCTCTATTTTAGGTTTGGATTACTCTCCCATCAAAGGATCGGAAGGAAATATAGAATATTTGCTCTATTTACAGAAAAAAGAGGAAGAAGAAAATATGGATTTTTCTATCAAGAAAATGGTGGCTCTGGCACATGAAAGTTTATAAAAGAGTAAAAGGGCGATAGGAGAAAAAGAATGGATAAGTTTTATATTATAACAAATAGTGAAAAAGACATAGAATATTTAGTAAGCGATGATATAAAAAAATTTTTGGAGGATCATCAAAAGACTTGTTTTATTTCAAAACAGCCTGTAAAAAAAGCTGGAATGACTTATCGTTATACGAATCCGTCAGATGTTCCACTTGATACAGAATGTATCTTAGTATTAGGAGGAGATGGGACTCTCATTCAAGCAGCTAGAGATTTATTTGGAAGAAATATTCCGTTTATCGGAGTGAATTTTGGAACATTAGGATATTTGGCTGAGGTGGAAAAGCAAAATCTGATTCCGGCTTTAGAAAAACTGATGGCAGATGAGTTTCAGATAGAAAAGAGAATGATGTTAGATGGGACAGTGTTCAGAGAAAAAGAAACCGTGGAAAAGGATATCGCATTAAATGATATTGTTATCAGCAGAAGCGGTTCTTTACGAGTGATAGATTTTAAAGTATATGTAAATGGAGAGTTTTTAAATTTATATTCTGCTGATGGAATTATTATTTCTACTCCTACAGGCTCTACCGCTTATAATTTATCTGCAGGAGGACCGATTGTTTCACCTGTTGCATCTTTAATTGTGGTCACTCCCATCTGCCCGCATACATTAAATACGAGAAGTATGATACTTTCTGCTGATGATATCATCACAATTGAAATGTGTCCAGACCGCAATGGAAAAGAAGAAGTGCGGCTAGTTTCCTTTGATGGCGATAATTCCATGAAAGTATTTGTAAAAGACAAAATTGAGATAAAGAAATCAGAACAGTATACAGAGATTATACAATTGAATAAAATTAGTTTTTTAGAAGTATTGAGAAGGAAAATGACGACAACAAAGGCATAGGATAGGAGATGAGGAGCATGAAAATAGCCAGACATAGTAAAATTATTGAACTGATTCACAGATATGATATTGAAACACAAGAGGAGTTAGCGGAGAAATTAAATGAAGAAGGTTTTGAAGTGACACAGGCGACAGTATCTAGGGATATCAGAGAACTGAAGCTGACCAAACTGGCGCTGGATAATGGAAAACAAAAATATATTATTTTACAAAATCAAGATGTCCAGATGAACGATAAATATTTAAGAGTATTAAAAGAAGGATACTTATCCGTAGATCGTGCAGAAAATATTTTAGTAGTGAAAACAGTGTCAGGAATGGCTATGGCAGTAGCAGCGGCATTAGATGCTATGAATTGGAGTGAAATCGTGGGCTGCATCGCAGGAGATGATACGATTATGGCAGCGATTCGCACGAAAGAAGATGCATTGATTGTGATGGATAAAATTAGAAAAATAGTGATAAGCAGATAAAAATATGTGGAGAAAAGATAGGATAGAGAGAGCAGAAAGGTAGGAATAGAATATGTTGCAGAGTCTGCATGTGAAGAACTTAGCTTTAATTGATGAAGCAGAGGTCATATTTTCTCCCGGGCTCAATATTTTAACTGGTGAAACAGGTGCGGGAAAATCTCTTTTATTGGGTTCTATCAATTTAGCATTGGGCGGTAAAGTTTCTAAAGATATAATAAGAGAGGATAAAAACTATGCACTCGTAGAACTCTCTTTTTTTATTCAAGATGAAAAGAAAAGAGAGAAGTTAAAACAGATGGATGTTTTTTTGGAAGAAGATGGTCAGCTTTTTATTTCTCGGAGAATTATGAATGGCAGAAGTACCAGTAAGGTGAATGGAGAAACGATATCAGCAGCACAATTACATCAGATTACAGAGCTGTTATTAGATATCTATGGACAGCATGAACATCAATCCCTGTTATATCGTTCCAAGCATCTGGAGATTTTAGATGAATTTGCAGGAAAAGAGCTGCTTTTAAAAAAGCAAAAGTTGATAGAGGTATTTGAAGAATATAAAAAGGCATTAGAATAAAGAAAA
>CANRVK010000145.1 GCA_947643285.1 uncultured Eubacteriaceae bacterium | reverse complement strand
GATGCCGTCTTATTTTTTTATTTCTTAAAATTCCCCAAGTAAAGTTACACTATCCCAAATAAAGGTATATCTTTTTTATTTATGGTCAGAATAGAAAAATAGCAGAAAGGAAGTGTGAAAATAGATGAACCAGATAAAAGGACAGCTTACTTCATCTTTAAAGGAAAATGCGGATAAATTAAAAAACATATTAGATATTAACACTAATTTTGATATTATTTATAAAGAAATGAGTATTGGAGGAAAAGATGCTGGATTTTTCTTTATCGATGGGTTTATCAAAGATGAAGTGATGCAAAAATTAATGTCTTCTTTTGAGGGCATTACAGAAGATAAAATGACAGAAACGGCAGAGGAATTTTCAAAACAATGGATATCTTATGTAGAAGTGGATATAGAAAATGAAATACCAAATTTGATACGAAGTATTTTATCTGGAGTAGTCACACTTCTTATAGAAGGATATGATAAAGCACTTGAAATTGATTGTCGTACTTATCCCATGAGAGGAGTAGAAGAGCCAGAAAAAGACAGGGTTATGCGTGGTTCTAGAGATGGATTTGTTGAAACAGTGGTGTTTAATACCGCTTTAATCAGAAGGAGAATAAGAAATCCACAACTTTCTATGGAAATCACATCTGTTGGAAAGAGTTCTAAAACAGATATTGTGATATCTTATATGAAGGATAGAGTAGATCAATCATTTTTACAGAGCTTAAAGGAGCGTATCCAAAATATTCAAATTGATTCTCTTACCATGAATCAGCAGAGTTTAGCGGAATGTTTATATAAAAGGAGCTGGTTTAATCCATTTCCTAAATTCAAATATACAGAACGTCCAGATACAGCTTCTGCATCTTTATTAGAAGGGAATATTGTTGTATTAATAGATAATTCCCCATCTGCGATGATACTCCCAACTTCTGTTTTTGATATCATAGAAGAGGCAGATGATTATTATTTTCCGCCCATTACAGGAACATATTTGAGATTTTCGAGATTTTTAATCACTTTCTTAACTTTGATATTGACACCAACATGGCTGCTTCTTATGAAAAATCCTCAATGGATACCTCAATGGCTGGATTTTATAAAGCCAGCGGAAGAGATTCAAGTGCCTTTAGTGTTGCAGCTTTTAATTTTGGAATTTGCCGTAGACGGTTTGAGGTTAGCGGCGGTGAATACTCCAAATATGCTCAGCACACCATTAAGTGTTATTGCTGGTTTAGTATTAGGAGATTATGCTGTAAATTCTGGTTGGTTTAATTCTGAGAGTATGCTATATATGGCATTTGTTGTATTAGCGAATTATTCGCAGCCTAGTTTTGAGTTAGGATTTGCTTTAAAATTTATGAGAATGTTGACTTTAGTTTTAACATCACTTTTTTCTATTTATGGTTATATTGGAGGTCTTATATTTACCGTTTGTTCTATTGCATTTAATAAGACAATATCTGGAAAGAGTTATATTTATCCAATCATTCCATTTAATTTAAAACAGTTTTTAAGAAGATTTGTTCGTATCAGTCTTCCTAAAACAGAAAAATAAAAAGAAGGTCTGCTGTAAAATTAGTTTTAAAGATTTATTTTACAGCAGACCTTCTTTTTATTTTTATATAATGTACAAAATAAGCAAAAACATAAAATAATATTAAAAATTTTAATAAAATAATTGAAATAATTGTACGAATGTATTATAATTATATCAAAAAAGAGGTGGTTATGGTGTTGTCAAAAGAAGTTTTGCAGCTGCTTGGAATTTCCCGTCCAACGCTTACAAAATATGTGAAAACAGGAGTGATTCGGGCAACAGAGCTTCCAAATAAAAGGTATGATTATAATTCGGATGACGTATTTAAACTATTTAACAAGGGTGTTGAAAGAAAAACATATTTGTACGCAAGGGTATCAACACCAAAACAAAAAGCGGATCTGGAGAACCAGGTCACTATGCTCAAACAGTTCTGCTTTTCAAATGGATACCGGATATCAGGGGTTTATTCTGATATTGCCAGTGGGATAAGCTTTGAAAAAAGAAGGGATTTTTTCAGGCTTCTGGATGAGGTTCTGGATGGCAGGGTGGAAAAAGTTGTCATTACCTATAAGGACAGGCTGTCAAGGGTCGGTTTCGACTTATTTTACCATTTGTTCCAAAAATATCACTGCGACATCATAGTTATGAGTGAAACCGGTTCCATAAAACTGGACAGCGAGGAAATTTTTGAAGAAATCATATCGCTGCTGCATTGTTATTCTATGAAGCTGTACAGTAAAAGGAAAGCGAAAAAAATAAAAGAGGTGCTAGAAGAGGATGATAGTGCAGAGGGTTGAGAAGCATATGATAAAACCATCAGATAAATATTATGCTATGCTGGATAATTTCTGTTTTCTTTCCAAAAACCTGTACAACCATGCAAATTATATTATGCGTCAGGAATTTATCAGAAACGGGAAAACCGTTCCCTATGCTGCCCTAGACAACATTTTAAAAGCGGACAGGGAATACCCAGATTACAGGGAAATGCCGACAGCACAATCGGCACAGCAGATATTAAGGCTGCTGGAAAGGAACTGGAAATCATTCTTCCATTCCATAAAAGATTGGTCAAAACATAAGGAAAAATATACAGGGAAGCCAAAACTGCCAAAATATAAAAAGAAAAACAGTAGAAATATCCTGATTTTGACAAACCAGAATGTGAAGCGGAAGGAAAGTACCTTAAAATTTCCAAAGAAGTTTGCAGGGTTTGAGTTAAAACTGAAATGTTGTAAAAAGAATAATTTCCATGAATTCAATCAGATTCGTTTTATCCCGAGACAGGGGCATATAGTGGCAGAAGTGGTCTATCGTATTTCCATCTGTGAAACAAAACCAGATAACCAGTGTTATTGTAGTATTGATATTGGAATAGATAACTTAGCAGCCGTAACAACAAATACAGGATGCAGAACATATATCATAAACGGCAAAGGTCTGAAGTCGGTAAATAAATACTACAATAAGCAAATTTCACATTACAGAGAAATTGCGAAACGGATGAATCATAAGGATTTTACAAAGCGCATGGTACGAGTGACTGTAAAAAGAAACCATAAAATGGATGACTATATGCATAAGGCAAGCCGTAAAATTGTGGATTTTTGTGCGGATAAAGACATTAATACAATAGTCATTGGATATAACAAAGACTGGAAAAGGGATTCAAAATTAAGCCGCAGTGTGAACCAGAGCTTTACTGGGATTCCTACACAGCGGTTTATAGAAATGGTTCAGTATAAGGCACAGGAATCTGGGATAAATGTTATTTTAACGGAAGAATCCTATACATCGGGGACAAGTTTTCTGGACGAGGAAGAACCAGTTAAAAAGAATTACGATAAGGGGAGGCGCATTCACAGAGGACTGTTTATGAGCAGCAATGGCATAGAAATAAATGCAGACATTAATGCGTCTTATCAGATTTTGAAAAAAGTATTCCCGGCAGCGTATGCGAACGGGATAGAGGGTGTGGTGTTACATCCAGCCAAAGTAAATGCAGCTTTTATATAAAGCACATTGACTGACAAATAAATTTGATTAAAATATTTCATGAATTATAATGATTTTAATAAATTTGATAACATGGAGAGTTTTATATAGGTATAGAGTGATTCAGATGGATATTATATGATGGTATTGAGATATAGTATTAGTATTTTAATCCCCATATATTTAACCCCATTTGACAAAAGGGGTTAATAGAGGGTATAATAAAAATAGGTAATTGTGAAAGGCAAAAAGGAATTGTAAAGGGCGAAAGGGACGCTGGGGCAAGGAAGTATTCATATATCGTTTGGAGTTTCGCAATTATCTAAAAACAGAAAGAGGTGATAATTATGGAGCAAGAACGTATAAAGGAACTTAAAAGACAAATAAAAAAATTGCCTACTGGCTATATATCAAAAAAAACGATTAGAGGTAAAATATATTTTTATTATCAGTGGACAGAAAATGGAAAAAAAAAAGTAAATATCTCCGAAATGATGAGGCTGAACAATTAAATATGCAGATTGCGCTCCGCAAAGAATTACAACAACAGATGAAGGAGCTACAGAGAAATAGAAGAAAACAGTTTGCTTCAGAAAAAAGGCAAAATAAATTTGAAACAAATATACGGACAGGTGAAGTCCTTGCTAATATGGTAAAACAGGTCTATGGAATGCAGAAAAGAGACGTCTTCGGAAAAATCGGTAAATATTTGTACAGCAATGATTATACCCATGTATGCGCAGTGTATGGATTGCGTCGGACTGGGAAGACTACGATGCTCTTCCAAGCGATTGCGGATATGCCAGTTGAGGATTTTGAAAAAACTGCTTATGTGAAGATTCGGATATCTGACCTGATGGATAATATGACTCATGATTTAGACAGGCTATATCAGAATGGCTTCAGATATGTCTTTATTGACGAGGTTACACTTATGGAAGATTTCATTGATTCTGCTGCTTTGTTTTCGGATATCTATGTGCCGATGGGGATGAAGATTGTTTTATCTGGAACAGATTCGCTTGGTTTTTGGTTTGCAGAAGATAATGAATTGTACGACAGAGTGCGGATGGTGCATACTACTTTTATTCCTTATAGAGAATATAGCAGACTGCTTGGCATAGACAGTATTGATGAATATATTCAGTATGGCGGCACTCTGCGTAAGGGAGAAACAGATTTTGATGATGAAGAATTGACGGATGGAGATGCTTCTTTTCGAGATGATGAATCAACACGTAAGTATATTGGTACAGCTATTTGTAAAAACATTCAACATTCTCTTGCTTGCTGCGAACACGGAAATTATTTCCGACATCTTTTTGAACTATATGAAGCAGGAGAATTGACAGGAGCGATTAATCGTATTATTGAGGATATGAATCACCGTTTTGTGCTATCTGTGCTGACAAAAGATTTTAAATCAGGTGACTTAGGAAATACGGCAAAAAATCTTCGTAAAGACCGAGATCCAGAAAAACGTACCAATATCCTATATGAAGTAGATCAGGAAGCGATTACTAGACGATTGATGGATATTCTAGATATCCGCAATGCAAAAGAACAAAAGATTGGAATTATCCATGAACATGTTGTAGAAATCAAACAATATCTAAAAGCGCTGGATTTGATCATAGACTGCCCGGCGGAAGTCGGAGAACCAGGGCTAAAACCAGAAGAACATATTCTGTTTACACAGCCGGGGATGCGATATTGTCAAGCACAAGCACTCGTCCACTCCCTTATGAAAGACGAAACATTCATTGCACTGGAAATAGATAAAAAGATGGCTATCTCCGAAAGACTTTTAGAGGAAGTCAGAGGAAGAATGTTGGAAGAAATCATCTTGTTGGAAACAGCAAAGGCGCTTGGTAAGAATTTTGATGTATTTAAGCTTCGTTTTGCTAGAGGTGAATTTGATATGGTCATTTATGACAAAAAGAACAGAATCTGTGCTGTTTATGAGATCAAACATAGTGATAAGTGTGTTCGAGAGCAGGCAAGACATTTGATGGATGATGAAAAGATCCATCTTACTACCCCACGGTTTGGAAGATTAGTAGGCAGGTATGTATTGTATCTTGGTGAGAATTTGGATACCGAAGATGGCGTTGCTTATCGAAATGCGGAACAGTTTTTAAAGAATTTGCCAGAAGTTGTTCTTGAAAGTGGGTTGGAGAAATTACTGTCTGAGGATAAAGTGTAAAGGATTAGTCCAATCAAGTAAACAGACAAAAAGAACTATGTAATATTTAACATTAATCTGTATCAAGCATGAAATGATATAAAAAAAGATTTATAAAGTGATGTGTGAAAAATTAGATTAGGATTGTTTTGGATACAGAGAAATCAAAAGTTCGCACAGGAAAGAGAGTATTCCAACGAAACTGCTTTTTCCTGTGCTAGTTTTTTGAATTGGGTATATTATAGAAAGCAAATGATACCATACTTTTTTCTGCTAAAATATAGTAATTTTTTTTTGAGGGATAAGGAAAGTATAATAGAAAGACGAGAAATTATGTGAAAAGTAGATAAATAGTTGAAAATTAATTGCTATAGTTATTTTTTAGGGAGGTGTATAGAATGTGTACAAAAATATTAATAGCTGATGATGAAAGGGATATTGTGTCAATGCTGAGCCGTTTTTTTGAAAGTAAAGGTTATCTGGTATTATCTGCTGTAAATGGTATAGAAGTGCTAAAACAAGTGGAACAGAAACCGGATATTATTTTGCTTGATATAAATATGCCAGAATTAGATGGTTTAGAGATTTGTAAACGTATTCGTGATTATGTATCTTGCCCGATTCTTTTTCTAACAGCTCGAATAGAAGATAACGACAAGGTAAAGGGATTTGCGGTTGGAGGAGATGATTATATCATCAAACCATTTTCTCTTATAGAACTTGAAGCGAGAGTATCTGCTCATCTGCGTAGAGAGGCGAGGCATACTTTTGAAGCACAGATAAAATTTTCTGGGGACTTGACGATTGATTATTCAGAGCGTTGTCTGTTTTTGGCGGGCAGGCGTTTAAGGCTTGCCAAAAAAGAATTTGATATTGTGGAATTGTTATCCCAAAATCCGGGACAAGTTTTTGATAAAGAACGTATCTATGAGCGGATTTGGGGTTATGACAGCGAGGGCGACAGCAGCGTTGTAGCAGAACATATCCGAAGAATACGGACAAAAATCGCTGCGTATACAGACCGAACATATATCGAAACCGTTTGGGGGTGTGGGTATAAATGGATAAAATAATAGATTCATGGCGAAATTTATCGTTAAGGAAAAGCCTTGTGCTTTATGTAGTAATTTTTGTTATCTTCGCCATTATTCTTTCTATAGTGACAGCTTTTTTTTGTAATAGCATGGTAAATGTTATCAAATCTTCCTATCTGCGATATAGTAAGAAATTCTATTTGACAACGGAACAAGGGGAGCGGTTAGGTAATGGTACTTATATTAGCAATACAGAAATTTTGCTATCTGAACAGGACGAATATATGATAGATTTATTAGAATTAGTTCCTGCTTTTGCAACACCGATTTATTCTGCATTATGTATTATCGCAACTGCACTGTTATTTTATAGAAATAAATTGAAAAAGCCGCTTACAGAATTAAAAACAGCGTCTGAAAAAATAGCAAATAATGATTTGAATTTTTCGATGGAATATAACAGCCGAGATGAATTAGGACAACTCTGTGCTTCTTTTGAAGCTATGAGAATTACACTTACCAATAATTTTTCTGAAATGTGGCGGCAAGTTGAGGAACGCAAACAGCTCAATGTGGCTTTTGCTCATGATTTGCGCACACCTCTTACTGTACTAAAAGGCTATAATGAAATACTGCAGGCAAGTGATAATATTCAAACAAAAGAAATAGCGGTTACTATGGGAAAGCATATATCACGCATGGAAGTTTATATAAGCAGTATGAGCAGTCTGAGGCGCTTAGAAGATACACAGCCAGAATACAAGAATATTTCTTTGCAGATATTTTTATCTTTCTTATATCAAAGTGCAGAAATCATATGTAAAAAGAAAGGAAAAATATTGTATTTACAAAATGAAACTTCTGTTCCACAGTTATTCATTGATACAGAATTTGTTTCGCAGGTAAGCAATAATTTGATTAGCAATGCCATTCGTTATGCCTGTACATCGATTATATTATCTTTTGCCGTACAAGATAATGGTTTGCTGCTTTCGGTGTCTGATGATGGAAAAGGGTTTGACAAAGATATTTTACATAAAGCAATGAATCCATATTTTACAAACGAAACAGATCATACAGAACATTTTGGGTTAGGGCTTTATATTTGTAAGCTGCTCTGTGAACATCATGGTGGTTATTTGAAGATTGAGAATATTTCAAATGGTGCAAAAGTGACAGCTTTTTTCAAATCTTTTACTTTGTAGATAAAAAGTAGATAATTAGTTTTTATACTTTCTATGTATTTTCATAGAGAGTATTTTTTTTGCTTTCTATGATTAGGAGATAGGGGATTGTGAAAGTTAAAAAGGGGGCGCTCCGGCAAGGAAGTATTCCAACGAAGCCGCGCTTTCGCTCTGTTCCAGACGTAGTGGTACTAAATTCGCGGTTTCGCTTCTTGCGAAACTGCTCATTAAGTGCCAACGT
>CANRVK010000144.1 GCA_947643285.1 uncultured Eubacteriaceae bacterium | reverse complement strand
AATGAGCAGTTCCGCAAGGAGCGGGGCTGCGAATTTAGTGTCCATTACGTCTGGAACGGAGCGAGAGCGCGTCTGACAAGGGTATTTTTTGATAAAGCGTGACCCTCCGCCAATCCTTTTAAACAGCAACTGACAAGAATCTAACCAATATCTAAAACTATTTCAAAAATTTTACCTTGCAATACAAAAATTTTTGTGCTATAGTAAGAAAAAAGGTTCGCGTAATATCTTATTACGCGAACCTTTTTATATTAGAAAACAATTTTCTTTCTGTTTCACTTTAGATATAGTAGATATACAACAACAAACGCCATCACGCTTCACAAACCAATTTCATTACTATAAACCAGTTTGTGAATTGTAACGGCGTTTGTTATCATTCATTTTTTTATTTATTTCTTAAAGCTCACAATTATTCACTGTTCTAGGAAATGGAATGACATCTCGAATATTTCCCATTCCAGTTAAATACATCACACAGCGTTCAAATCCTAACCCAAATCCTGCATGACGGGTAGAACCATATCTGCGCAGGTCTAAATAAAAATCATAATCTTCTTTCTTAAGTTTCATCTCTTCCATGCGTTTTTCCAATTTTTCCAGATTATCTTCTCTCTGACTTCCTCCAATAATCTCTCCAATCCCGGGCACTAAACAGTCCATAGCTGCAACTGTCTTTCCATCTTCGTTTAATTTCATATAAAATGCTTTAATATCTTTTGGATAGTCTGTTACAAATACAGGACGTTTAAAAATTTCTTCTGTCAAATATTTCTCATGTTCTGTCTGTAAGTCGCAACCCCAAGATACTTTATAATCAAATTTATCATTGTGTTTTTCCAGAATCTCTATCGCATCTGTATAGGTGACATGACCAAATTCTGAGTTCAAAACTCCTTGTAATCTCTCCAATAATCCTTTATCCACAAATTGATTAAAAAATGCCATTTCCTCTGGTGCATTTTCTAATACATAACGAATAATATATTTTAACATGCCTTCTGCTAATATCATATCGTCTTTTAAATCCGCAAATGCCATTTCTGGTTCTATCATCCAAAATTCTGCTGCGTGGCGGGTAGTATTGGAATTTTCTGCACGGAAAGTCGGTCCAAAAGTATAGATATTACGAAATGCCATTGCATAAGTTTCTCCATTTAATTGTCCGCTGACCGTCAGATTCGTTTCTTTATTGAAGAAATCCTTTGTATAATCCACCTTTCCATCTTCTGTCCTTGGAATGTTCTCCATATCCAATGTAGTCACACGAAACATTTCTCCTGCTCCTTCACAGTCACTGCCAGTAATTAAAGGGGTGTGTACATATACAAAACCTCTCTCCTGAAAGTATTTATGAATCGCATATGCAATGAGAGAGCGCACACGGAATACTGCCTGAAAGGTATTCGTTCTAGCTCTTAAATGAGGAATCGTGCGCAAATATTCAAAAGAATGGCGTTTTTTCTGTAATGGATACTCAGGAGCAGACCCTCCTTCTATTGTCACTTCCTCTGCCTGTATTTCAAAAGGCTGTTTTGCCTGTGGAGTTGCTACCAGAAGTCCTGTCACAATCACTGCCGCTCCGACATTTAACTTAGAAATTTCCTCAAAATTTTCCATGCTGTCATGATATACTACCTGTAAAGTTTCAAAAAAGCTTCCATCATTTATCACAAGAAAACCAAAACTTTTAGAATCTCGAATATTCCTCAGCCAGCCCCCTATTGTGATTTTCTTGTTTAAATATTGGTCTGTGTTATGATATAATTCTTTTATAGTAACTAATTCCATCTTCCTTCATCTCCTATTCTTAAATTATTTTATCATTTCTGTTATCTTTTATAGATGACCAAAATAAAATACCGTTTTCATAATTTCGTAGTTCTATATAGGGTAAAATAATACTACTTATCTATCTCTATGTCAAGTCTTAGCGACATTATAACACGATAAACTTATAAACTATTTTTCGTATCAGAATTTAATTTTTCTTATTTAAAATACAAACTAGCAAAGGAAAAAAGTATTCCAAAAAAAGCGAAAGTGTAGCTTCGTTGAAATACTTTTTTCCTGTGTGAACCTTTCGTCAAAACATAGAATTACTTTTTCACTTATAACTCTAAATCGCAATTAAAATATACTCGGAAGGATAAATATTTCCTCCATAATATCTTAAATAAAACTTGTATTCTGGATTTATTTCATAGATCATCTTTGGTATTTTCCATAAATCTTCATTTTTATGATAAATTGATATCGTCAATTTAGGTTTTTCTTCTTTGATATGCCTTTTGCTCCCTTCTATCGCCTTCTGTTCTGCTCCCTCTATATCCATTTTCAGTAAAGTAATCTTCTCCAAAATGTCTTCATCTATGGATACCGTTTCTATTTCTTTTTCTCCTTTGTCCCCAATAAAATTTGCACTTGGAAAATCATTATTTACCACTATCTTACTCTTTCCACTTTTTTCTGCTGCAGCTTTATCTCGAAGAATTACTGTTTCCTTCCCAGAAAATTTTTCTCTTAATTTCTCTAAATTCTCATCTGATATTTCGTAGCAGTAATACTTTTGATAATTTTCTTCCCCATATGTTTTGATATAAGCATCATAAGTATCTCCTATAAATGCTCCTAAGTCTACGATTACTTCCTTCTTATCGCACAAAACAATATCCATATCAAAGTATTGGTCATATACTTTTTCTATACTTCTTTCTAAAAAATCCGGGCGAAACGTCAACCAATTCTGTATGAGATAATATAATACTTTCTTAGAGCGGAAATCTTCTAATTTTTCATAAAACCATATTAAATCACTTCCATGTTCTTTTAACTCCTTCACACGGTTTTGAATCAATTCTAAGTTTCCATTCTCTAAATCTATCTTTCCCCAATAATTCCAGTAATTATAATTTGTCACAACACTTTGGAAAATCTGAGGCGCTTTTTGTTTTATTTTTTCTAAATTTTCCTTCATAACCCAAACTAAATTTTCTTCTGAGATATTTAAAATTCTTTCAAATAACATATAAAAATCATGGTCTACCCCTGTCATCTGAGAAAGATCTTTCTCTATAATCTTATGAAAAGATGGATATAAAATATCTCTATCCTCTAGTGTGAGATATTCTTTTAATAATTCCTCCAGATCTTTGATACCATTTTTCTTTACACACTTTAATACAAAAAATAAATCTTTCTTTTGCTTAAAATCATAAATCTTATTAAGATAATTCATAATTTCCTTAGAAGTAATATTTTCCTCTGCAGAAAATTTTCGTAATACTAAAGTCAACATAAACTCTTCAAATTTTTCTAGCCCTAGAAACGCCGTAGAATAATAGACAATTTTATCCCATTGATTTAAAAATCCATAGGATATAGTTAACATTCTATAAATATCCTTTAAGTACTGCACAATACGAGTGTGTAATACGTTTTTCATCTGACTTGATTTTTCTAGTCCTTGTTCTAAATATATGCTTGTCTTTTTCCAGTCTTTGTCAAAAAAATATATCATTCCTAACGCGATATCAAAATCAGGATAATTAGGAGCTATCTTTACAGCTTCTTGATAAAAGTTTTCTATATCAAACTTTTCATCCTCTGGTAATGTCCTATTTTTGGATTTCAAACTATAAAGTTCATATAAAATTAACTGGTATCCATCTATCAACTTCTCTGTGGATAAAGATTTATCTTCATTTTGTATTGCCTGTTTAGCAAAAGAAATCGCTTTTATACTTTCGTCTTTTAATAGCAAAGATTCTGCTATATAAAGTTTTAACATTGCACTATGAGGGTTTTGTTTTAATTCTCTCTCTAATAAAGTAATATTTCTATTTCCTTTCTTCTGCATTTCCTCCTTACTCGTCCATGCATATCCTGTATGATAAATCGCTAACTTTCCTCTCATATCTAAAATTGTAAGTCCTTGTACTTCTGAACGTGAAGCAATTTGTTCATGAATTGCTCCCTGATATCGAATATAGGGTTTATTTCTGAAAATTCTGATTTGTTCAAGCACTCCATAAACTTTTCCTTCGGTATCTAATTGAACGCAATCTGTTTCTATCACATTAATTTTTTCTTTTTTTCCATTTTTTTCAAATCTTTTTTTCTCTAAGGTTTCCAATAGTGGCAGCAATTTTTTCGCATCCTCTTCAGAAAAATATTCATCTGCATCTAAAAAAGCAATCCAATCTCCCATTGCCTTACTGAGTGCAAAGTTTTTCGCCGCTGCAAAATCATTTATCCATGGAAATTCATACACTTTCGCTCCCATTTTTTTAGCAATTTCCATAGTTCCATCTGTAGAACCTGTATCCACAACAATCTGTTCACATACAATTCCTTTTCCCCATGATAATGCACGTTCTATATTTTTTTCTTCGTTTTTTACAATCATACATTGTGACAGTTTCATCTTTTTCTCCTTTCATAAAAATCTAAATAAGTAATTGCGAAACTCCAAATACCATAGAACTCCTAACCTTTCCAAATATCTATTTCCTGCATCTCCTCACAGAAATTTCATAACTTATCGCAAATTTCACTTTTCAAAAAGTAGAATAGCCAACAAACCAGCGGAGGCAAGGACATATTCCATAAGAAGCCCTTTGGAAGACGTTGGTACTTAATAAGCGGTTTCGTAAGAAGCGAAACGGCGAATTTAGTACCACTACGTCTGGAAAGAGCGAGAGCGCGGCTTCGGTGGAATACGTCCTTGCCGGAGCGAACCTTTGGATTTTTCCTTAAATAAAACGATAACGAGATAACGATTCTTTTTTACTTTCACAATCATCTAAATCCTAAAATTAGAAAGGGCAGGCGAATCATATCACCTGCCCCATATTTATATTTTACTAATCATTACTGAAGTAAAGAAAGTACTCCTTGTGTAGACTGATTTGCCTGAGCGAGCATAGATTGTGCAGCTTGTTGTAAAATATTATTTTTAGAATAAGTTACCATTTCTTCTGCCATGTCTACATCACGAATACGAGATTCTGCTGTCTGCATATTTTCAGCAGATGTATCTAAGTTAGCAATGGTATGTTCCAAACGATTTTGAATAGCACCCATTTTACCTCTCGCCTGAGATACCTTTTTAATTGCTTCATCAATAATAGTAGAAGCTTTCTTAGCGGTTTCCTGTGTAGTTAAATCAACTTTATCACCATCTACTCCTAATGACTTAGCACTCATATCAGAAAGAGTAAATTTCATCGTCTGTCCCTCATTTGCTCCAATCTGAAGTTCCATACCACCATTTCCTTTTACGGTATCAGTTTCTTGCTGCTGTCCCTTTGGATTCAATCCTAATGTTTTTGCCAAATACGATTCATCGAAGCTGATATCAAAGTCTTCATCTCCATCATATTTAATAGCTAGTGCCCCATTTTCAACTGTTACTGACAATTTATTTATATCTACCCAGCCTTTATCCCCAGCACTCCACTTTGCATCTGTCATAGCTTGAGTAATGGCAAGTTTTAAATCCGTTTCTAACTTGCCTGCAACTGTACTTAAACTATCACCTACTGTATCAGTAGCACCAGCAACAGTTACCGCACCATTAGTATTAGTAAATTGCACACGCTGACCATTAATATTTACTACCATTGTTGCAGTAGCATCCAATTTATCACTATCTATCTTTCCTTCTCCACCACCTGAAACAGCTGGAGGCAAAGCATAACCGGCATCATTATTTGTAGTTGTAGTTGTACCTGCTCCGGTGTGGGTATCATCTAACTGCATCTGTGTTAATAAAGAACCTGTTTCTGCTTTAATACTTATTTTTCCTGTGCCTTCTGTAGTACCTTCTATTGTGAAAACTGCGCCTGTTGCACCCGTTGCTGCTGTTACTTTTATTTTATTCACATTTGCACTGTTATCTTTATTATAATTTTCTATTGCTTCATTAATAGTTTTTTCTACAAATTTTGTCAGATCTTCTGCTATAGCAGCTGTTTTCGTTGCAGCATCTGCACCTTTTATACCATTTTCATCAAGTGTTCCATGTGCACTATTTAATGCTTTCTCCCAATCTATTTCTATTGAAGTACCATCAATTATAATAGTATCTTTCTTACTTTTATCAAAACTACTTAAAGCAGTAGATATTGTAGCAGCCGCACCAGCTGTTCCACTACTTACTTTTGCAACAGTAGCTATAAATGCATCTGTATTTGCGGTAAATTTTGTACTTGTAGAAGTTTCTTCTACTTTCGCATCCAAAGAACCATCTAATAATTTCATGGTATTAAATTCTGTCGTTTCAGAAATTCTTGTCAGCTCTTCTTGTAATTGTGTAATTTCATCATTTACAGCGCTTCTGTCATCATCTGTTTCTGTTCCGTTGGCTGCTTGAATTGCAAGTTCTCTCATTCTCTGTAGAATAGCATGTTGCTCATTTAACGCGCCTTCTGCTGTCTGGATTAAAGAAATACCATCTTGTGCATTGGTAGATGCCTGATTGAGTCCTCTTATCTGGCTTCTCATTTTCTCTGAAATAGAAAGTCCTGCTGCGTCGTCTGCTGCTCGGTTAATGCGATATCCAGAAGATAACTTCTCTGTGGATTTGGATTGACCTGTCACTACTGTTCCTAACATTCTGTTTGCGTTCATGGCTTGCATGTTGTGTTGAATAATCATAATTTTTACCTCCGTGTTTGTTTTTATCTGTGAATCCATTCACCTTTTTTTATCATAAAATAGACCCCCTAGGTTAAGCCTATCTTATTTCAACATCTCTAAACTTTCTCATCGTTGTCTTTATCCTTCCATCTGTCTTTTTTGCTGCTTTTGTTTCGCGATCATTTTTCTCATCGCTTCTGCTGGAATAGCAGGTTCTGGGTAATAACTCTTCTGTTTCCTATTTTGTTTTTCTAATAAACTCCCCCGCACAATATTATAACTGCGCGGCGCATCCACCATAACTTTTAGGTTATTCGGTGTTCCTCCCAAAAAGACAACGGTGATGTCTTTTCCTATCTGAAAACTTTCTCCGGGTTTTATCGTAAAATTTAACATTTCAAAACCTCCTTGTTTTTCTTCTGCAATATCCGTTTGCATTTTTTCCTTTTACTTTTTTTCTTTCTATTTCTAAATTTCTAGAAATCCCCGTTGCTTTGTCTATATTCGCTGTCGAATTTTATCTTCATACAACAATTTATACTAAATTGTTGCATATTAATTTCTATTAATTTGCTGAATTTTGATTTATACTAGATTTTATATGGCGTTTTTTTTCGTATTATCCAGAAAAACCTCATAATTAATGAAAAAAAAGGAGATTTTATCATGACAATGGCACAGCCTATCAGAAAAAAAGAAGATTTACAAGAACTAAAAAACTATTATCAAACAATACGCCCTAATAAACGTAATTACTTATTGATTCATCTTGGGGTGAATACAGCGCTTCGGATCAGTGATCTGCTTTCTCTCACATGGAATGACGTTTACGATTTTAAGAAAAAATCTTTTCACTCCCATATCACCCTTATAGAGCATAAAACAAAAAAACAAAATAAGATCCCCCTCTCCCCTTCCGTCAAGCAAGCGCTTATGGAATATAAAAATAATTTTCATCAGGTAGACCCTTATCATTACCTCTTTTATGGAAAATTTCCTCACGCCCCTTTAAGCCGCTGTCAAGCTTACCGCATTTTAAAAAATGCCTCTTTGGCTCTGCAGCTTGAAACACCTATCAGTTGTCATTCCCTCCGAAAAACATTTGGATATTATGCTTGGCAGGCAGGTGTTCCTTCTGTAATGTTAATGAATATTTATAATCACTCCAATTTTCAAATTACAAAACGCTATTTAGGGATTGAACAAGATGAGAAAGATAATGTATTTTTGAACTTAGATTTATAAATTTTTTTAGATTATTAGAATAATAAAAAACTTTTTCACTTTACTCTAAACTTTTTTTAAATCCTTCCGATATATAGAATGTAAATAGAGATGCAACAATTTAGTATAAATTGTTGCATCTTTCTTATATATTATACCCACTTTTTTATAAAAGTAAAAAATTTATTTTATAATTATCGTAAAACTCACTTTTCACAAAGCAGAACAGTCCACAAACTAGCGAAGGCAAGGAAGTATTCCATAAGAAGCCCCTTGGAAGACGTTGGTACTTAATAAGCAGTTCCCGTTAGGGGGCTG
>CANRVK010000143.1 GCA_947643285.1 uncultured Eubacteriaceae bacterium | reverse complement strand
TTCCCTCTGTAATCATCCTAGAACAGTCTAATATAAGTGGAACACTTCATTGCTGAATAAAGAATGTGTTGCTTCTATATCTAAACCCTTCAGGATTTTTATTCCCTCTGTGAACGAAATTATTTTTGATTTTTCATTTTAATATCAATATCCACACCTGCTGGCATCTCTAATCTAGATAATGCATCTACAGTCTTTGCAGTAGGAGCGATAATATCAATCAATCTCTTATGTGTTCTCTGTTCAAACTGCTCTCTAGAATCTTTATATTTATGAACAGCTCTTAAAATTGTTACTACTTCTTTCTTTGTAGGTAACGGTACAGGTCCGCTCACCTGTGAACCTGTCTTTTTCACAGTTTCAATAATTTTTCCAGCCGATTGATCTACTAATTTGTGATCATATGCTTTTAATGTAACTCTCATTACTTGACTTGCCATAAAAAAAGTCGCCTCCTTATTCGCACTTACCATCAGTACGACAAGCGGTGACTGTACACTAATCCGTGTGTGTCGTGGATTTATCTCCTTGTATTACACGGTATCGCTACCCTTTGTAGACAATTGTTCGTACAGTGACTTGTCGCCAGTTTCCTAACTTGACATTCGCTCCGCGGAAAACCTGCCTCTTCTCGGCAGCAACCTCACGTTTCATCGCTATCATGCCACAGCAAAGTATAGTATACACGATATTTTCTTAGATTGCAAGCACTTTTTTATTTTTTTTGATTCTTTAAATAACACTTCCTTGCCGGAGCGAATCCCTTTGATATAAAAGTAGGCTAATCTATAACTTTTTTAGTTATTATCAGAGAGATGGAGTTATCATGGTTTGGGATATAGTAGAAACAAAGGATCGCTGAAGCAGGGGACTATTCCAACGAAACCGCGCTCTCGCTCCGTTCCAGACGTAGTGGTACTAAATTCGCAAATCCCGCTTCCTGCGGGTTTGCTTATTAAGTACCAACGTCTTCCAAGGGGTTTCTTTTGGAATAGTCCCCTGCTTCAGCTAGTTTATTGGCTGTTCTAAGAGAAATTTATTCTTTATCATATATATATTCTCTGCTTAGATTAGATATTTTTGTTTATATGATATGAAATCTGCTAATCAAATTATTTAAAGTCTTGGCTTGATTGGATAGTTCTTTTGAAACTTCGGCACTCTCTTCTGCAGTAGCAGAATTTGTTTGCACTACTTCAGAAATCTTTTTAATTCCATTTTCTACTAAAGTAATCATTTCTGATTGTTGAACACTGGCAGCAGCTATTTCATCCATCAATGTTTTAATCGATTGAATACAATCGTTAATAACTTGCATAGCAGAAACAGCGAGATTTGTGGACTCTGTTCCGGTTTTTATATCTTGAATAGAAGAATTAATTAAATTGTTTGTGTTTTGAGCGGCTTCAGCAGATTTAGCTGCAAGGTCTCGGATCTCATTTGCTATTACAGAAAAGCCTTTGCCCGCAGTACCACTTCGCCCTGCTTCTATAGAAGCATTCAGCGCCAAGATATTGGTTTGAAGGGAAATATCTTCAATCGTTTTAATAATTGTGATAATCTGGGCTGAAGATTGGTCAATATTTTTTGTGGTTGTAATTAACTGTTCCATCTTTGTATCAGCTTCTACTGTGTAACCAGTAGCTTTATCAACTAACTGGCTAGCATTACCACAGCGCATGGTGCTAGTTTGAATTTGTGAAGTAATGGTTGTCACATTCGATACCAGTCCATCAATAGAAACTGCTTGTTCTGTCGTGCCTTGAAATAAGGCTTGAGCTTCTTTAGATACTTGATCTGCACTTGTATCAACTTGGTTCGCAATATGAGAAATATCCTGAATCACATTCATAAGGTTGGTGTGGATAGATGTTAAGCTCTTGAACAGAACTTTAAAATCACCGATATAATATGTTTCATTCTTTTCAACATCTACAGAAAGATTTCCATCTGCTATCTCTCCTAAAATTCTTCCCACATCATCAATGGTTTTTCTCAAACATTCACAGACTCGATGAGTTGTTTGTGCAATCATACCAATTTCATCTGTTCTTCCATAAAATACTTCTAGTTCTTGATCAGCAGAAAGGTTTAAATCACCCAAACAACTTATAGCGCTCTCCAAAGCCATCAGCTCTTTCCCCTCACGATGTAAAATTAAAAGGGTGATCAGTATAATGGCAGCTGCCATAATTGCACATAATAATCCAACTACAATACGCACGGTTGTCATAGTACCATAAACCTCTGTAACACTATCCCGAACCATAAATACCCAGCCGCGGTCTTTCAAATATTTGTAAACAACCAGTTGATTAATCCCATTTTCATCTTGGTAGGAATATGTACTCGCTTGTGTATTTCCATCTATTTGAATTTGTTGAATAATCTCCTTATAGCCGCTGTCAGTAGTTTCAGTATTCAAAAGTGCCTCATTCTCATGATAGAGATATACACCATTTTCTACATTCAAAAATATATATTCACTGTCAGGCAGCCCTTTCATATCTAAATTTAATAATGCGTCCATCAAATGACTAGCATAGACACCAGCTCCTACATAACCAATACACTTTTGGTCTTCAAAAATGGGATAGTACATAGAAAGGATCATACTACCAGTTCCGGGGGACTTCATGATTCCCAAATTTGTCAGCCTCTGTTGAGATAAAATTGTATTTTGAAATGTATTCAGTGATTCTCCTGTCCTTGTAGTTATTCCAATAGCCCCTTGAGAAGTATGTGTTAGGACATAGGTTGTTGGAGTAGCAATATATAATCCCTCGAAAATTCCCTTTATAGAAGCAAAATCCTCGGTATATTGCTGAGCTTCTTCTAAAAGTGCTGAATTTTCTGGATTCAAAAGAAGCTCATGAACCTCACTGCTTAGAGCAAATGCGGTCATATACTCTTCTGCAGAAACTACATACCTATTAATAATAGCAGCTCTAGATTCTACCGCATCGATCATTTGGTTGGTAATATCATTCTTAACTATAAAAGCAACATTAGTAGACACAATAACCCAAAGCAAAAACATTCCAATTAAAGTGATTATTGTAGTAATAATGCTGATGCGCGTAGCAAGTTTTTTGTTTGCAAGAAATTTCATAAACTTTCCTCCACAAGAAAATAAATTTTGTGATATAGGTTATTTCAACCGTTGAATAACTTTTATAATAGGTTAAAATCTACATAGCTAGATATATTCCATCTGTTCATAGTATCTTCAACATAGATAACCACCCTGCATTTTTCTTTCAATAGTCAATTTATTTTATCACATATTTTATTTTATGTCGAGGTATCACTTAGGTACGCTTCAAATAATTTATACAAAGGCAAAAAGATAACCTGTCCATTTATATTATCGTCAAATCCACTTTTCCAAAAGTAGAATAGCCAACCAACGAGCGGAGGCAAGGAAGTATTCCATAAGAAGCCCCTTGGAAGACGTTGGTACTTAATAAGCAGTTTCGCAGGAAGCGAAACCGCGAATTTAGTACCATTACGTCTGGAACGGAGCGAAAGTGCGGCTTCGCCTAAATACTTCCTTGCCGGAGCATCCCCTTTCACTTTTAAGTAAAAAGGAAATAACAGATTCTCATATTGCCATTTTCTCTCTGTTATGCTAAAATATGTGAAAATTAGCAATATTCAGAAAGAAGGAGTATATCATGCCTGTTTTTCGATTAGATGATCAAATATGGTTTCCTGATCCTGTTTTAGCAGATGAAAATGGTCTTCTCGCGGTTGGCGGCGATTTAAGTACAAAAAGATTATTATTAGCTTATACAAATGGTATTTTTCCATGGTACAATCCTGAAGATGAGATCTTATGGTGGTGTCCTAAAAGAAGATTTTTGATCTTTCCAGACAACATTCATATTTCTCATTCTATGAAAAAATTTATGAAACACACAGATTTAACTATTTCCATCAATAAAAACTTTAAAGATGTTATTCATAACTGCCGCCTATCACGTGAGGAAACAGAAGGCTCTTGGATTACAGATGAGATGGAAGAGGCATATAATCGTCTATTTTCTCAAAATTTAGCTCTGAGTGTAGAAGTCTGGAAAGGAAGTCTATTAGTAGGAGGATTATATGGGGTCAGTTTGGGTCGAGGCTTCTTTGGAGAGAGCATGTTTTCTAAAGTAGAAAATGCTTCTAAATTAGCCTTAATTTCCTTAGCACAGTTACTCTCTGATAATGAATATGGATTTATTGACTGTCAACTTCATACCGATCATCTAGAGAGCATGGGCGGTGTCTATGTTTCTTGGCAAGAATATAAAGAATTACTGCAAAAATATGTCTTAAAATATGACGCTAAACAATAAAAATGAGAAATATTTCCTACTTTTCTCATACTATCCTTTTTGTTTTATTCTACATGCCTTGATAAAATATATCATAAAATTCCTGTTCTTTCTCATAAAACTCTTCTGTAGGAATATCACTTTCTAAAATAATTTCATCTTGTACAGTATCTTTTATCTGAATATGAACAGGATATATCACTAAATCTTCAATATAGAACTGCCTGCATAGTTTCCACTGTCCTTCTATAAATTTATATAATAGTTCTTCTCTGCATCCTGTTCCTAATGGATCATGCATTAACATCCATTCTTTTTCTGGATTCATTTCATACAAATATACTGCATTCTCATATGGATTTTCTAAAATATTTCCTCCAAATGTATTTTCAAACTGTCTTTTTTCTGGATTCCAATAAAATAAAAAATCTAATGGACTTCCATAAATATATTCTCTCTGAAAAGTAATAGATAAATCTGTATATTCATCAAAGTTTACATCTAAAAAAGAGAAATTGTTAAAGACAGACCACTCATCTTCCACAAATGGATATCTGATATTTTGTAACAATCCTCCCTGTTCTTTTTTATCATAGACAGAAAGTTCATAATAAGTAGCCCCTTCTATCCCTGATACTTGTTCTTCTGTATTCTTATTAATAAATACCAATTCCTGCTCTCTTTCTCGTTCTGAAAGACACTTCTGATATGCTTTTCTAAATTGATGGTTTTCTTCATCCCAATCATAAAAAGTTCCTTCTATTTCCTCTTTACTGGTCAAAACTTCCAAGCATCCATCTTGATCTATATCATAAAGCCATAAAGGAAAATTCATCTTTTCCTCTTTTATCTTTCTTTTTTCTGTTTCCTTTGCTTCATATATCACAATATTTCCCGCTTCCTCTTCAAAAAGCACTTCCGTTCCATTTTCCTCTAGTTGATATACCTTTCCCCAGTCTACTTCTATGTATTCCTGTTTCATCTGTATTTTCTCTGTTTCTTTTTCATAAGAAATACCTTTACTTTCTTCCTCTTGATATCCAAATACTAAATTATTGTCCACATTTCCATCTATTCCCTGCTCTATCATAAAAAGGCTAGCTAAAATTGCTATACAGCACTTCATCTTTTTTTGCCAATATTTCATATTCATTCTTTCCTTTTCTATAATTTTATATTTTTTTCATATTTTTATCTATATCTTTTAAAATATCCATTTTATTTTTTATACCCTCTATTATATCTTACAACATTCTTAAAAAAAATCTATACCCAATTTTTAAAATTAATGCATTTCTTAATGAAAATTAAAAAATTTTTATGTGATTGTTATTCTTTTAACATTTGACACTTTCCATAAAATTCTATATAATAAAATCCACTGAATTTTATTAACATTATATGATAGAAAGCACACTATATTTCATTAGGAAATAATAAAACAAATATTTACATGAATGACTATAATAAAGTAAAAAGAAAGGTGAATAAAACCATGTGGATAGCCGATAATTGGAAAGATTATGAAGTGATTGATACCTCAAAAGGAGAGAAATTAGAGCGTTGGGCAGATTATCTTCTCATTCGCCCTGATCCACAAGTCATTTGGAATACAGAAAGGACATTAAAAGCATGGAAAAAATGTAATGCTCATTATCATAGAAGTAACAAAGGTGGTGGTGAATGGGAATTTTTCAATCTTCCAGAACAATGGAACATTCACTATAAGGACTTAACCTTTCAACTAAAACCATTTAGCTTTAAACATACAGGACTCTTTCCAGAACAGGCTGTCAACTGGGATTGGTTCTCTCAAAAAATAAAAGAGGCGAATCGCTCTGTGAAAGTATTAAATCTTTTCGCTTATACAGGAGGCGCTACTTTAGCGGCTGCTAAGGCTGGAGCTTCTGTTACACATGTAGATGCTTCTAAAGGAATGGTGGCATGGGCAAAGGAAAATGCTGCTGTTTCTGGATTGTCTCATGCACCGATTCGCTGGATTGTAGATGATTGTTTTAAATTTGTGGAACGTGAAATTCGCCGTGGAAGCAAATATGACGCTATTATCATGGATCCTCCTTCTTATGGAAGAGGTCCAAAGGGAGAGATCTGGAAAATAGAAGAGGCGTTGCATCCTTTTGTAAAGCTTTGTGCGAATCTCCTCTCTGATTCTCCTTGCTTCTTTTTAATTAATTCCTATACAACAGGTTTTGCTCCTTCTGTTTTATCTTATTTGTTAGGTATAGAAATTGCTTCTAAAGTAAAAGAGAAGGGACTCATCACAGCAGATGAAATAGGACTTCCTGTTTCCAGCAATGGACTCATTCTGCCCTGTGGCTCTTCCGGCAGATGGGAAGCGGATTTTTCTTGATTTAAAAGGGGGAGTTTTATTCTATAGATATTAGCTTGAAAAAATTTGACTATAGGTTTTAGGTTTAAGGTTCGCATAGGTTTGTATAGGTTCACATAAGTTCGTATAGGTTCGCACAGGGAGGAGGATTTCTATTCCAACGAAACCGCGCTTTCGCTCCGTTCCAGACGTAGCGGATATGAAATCCTCTGAACCCAACAGGTTCACCGACGTCTTCCAAGGGGTTTCTTTTGGAATAGAAATCTCCCTCCCTGTGCTAGTTTATCTCATAGGCAAGTTTATAAAGCAGTATGCCAGATTACAATGTGTTTTTAAACACAAAATTTTCTTTTTTATTGATTTTATAGCTGAAAATCAGCTTATAACTTCTCACTTCTTTATAGAAAGGCGGCAGAAACCTTTGTTTTCGAGGTTTTTGCCGCTTCTGCTATACTACGTTGTGTCATGTTACATCTCTTTACAAGCTCACTTTTGGAGCAAGGGTGGCAAAGCCCATTCAAAGGGGCTTGCAAAGGCATGTTATGAAAAGTATAAGGTATACAATCGGGCAAAGTGGGGGTTCTTCATGTCGGTAGAAACAGAACGGCTTGCATAATTCTATTTTATAGTTATTCTTGACAAAGCGACACTTGTGTCGTATAATATAAAACGACATTATTGTCGCAAATGGGAAAGGGGTGATAATATGAGCTTGAAAGGAGAAAAGACTAAACAGGATATTCGTGAGAAAGCATATCAATTGTTTGCGAAAAAGGGATTTAAAGAGGTTACTATGAAAGATATTTGTGAACTAACAGGACTCAGTCGTGGAGGATTATATCGGCATTATGAAAGTACCGAGCAGATTTTTTTAGAAATTGTTAATGCTTTTTCCGATAGACAGAAAAATGAAGTATTTACTAAAATTAAGCAGCACATTCCAGCTACTACGATATTAGAGGAACTTCTTTCAAGATATGCAAGTGAAATGATTGATTCCGAAAATTCTTTTAGCCTTGCTATCTGCGAATATTATAGTAATCCAACGATTTCTAAAGAGGATAATTCTGTAAAAAAGCAGTACGAAATTTCAAAATCAACATGGGTAGAACTTATTAACTATGGAATAAGCACAAAAGAGTTTAACTGTGTAAACCCGGAATCCATTTTTCATGTAATTATATTTGCGTATCAAGGAGTACGAATGTACAGCAAGTTGATGAAAATAGATAATGATATTCCTGTTCAAATAATGCATGAAATGAAAAGGCTTTTATTGTCGGAGGAGGTTCAACATGAAAACTGATATTGTTTTGGTAAGACCAACGTTAGAATTAAAGGAAAAAGCACTTGAATATCGCAAGGAGCATTTTCAACATGGAGAAAAGATTATCTATGGAAGCGAGCTTTTTGATAAGACAGAAAGCTATGAGGAATGGCTATTCTCTGTAACACAGAATACCAATCCTAAAACGGTAAATGAAAATTGGGTAGTTACAGATACTTTTTTTGCAAT
>CANRVK010000142.1 GCA_947643285.1 uncultured Eubacteriaceae bacterium | reverse complement strand
GTACCGCTACGTCTGGAACGGAGCGAGAGCGCGGCTTCGTTGGAATAGGTGCTTGTCTTAAGCGGAAACGAAACTCAAAATATCACCTTGACAGTTCTGGTTTTTCTAGTTAAAATAAAGCAAACATAGTATATGGAAATAGATTCCGATGAGGACAAAAATTGGCAAAAGGAGATAGCGATACGCTTAAAATTTATGAAATTATTGATTAAAAATGGACATATTGTTGATCCGACTGTTCCCCTCAATCAGGTTATGGATCTTTTAATAGAAGATGGGAAAATTATAAAAGTAGAAAAAAATATACAAGAAGAAGTAGAAGAAGTAGTACATGCTGAGGGAAAGTATGTGATGCCGGGGTTTATTGATTTACATGTACATTTAAGAGAACCGGGATTTGAATATAAAGAAACGATTCAAACTGGGGCGTTGGCTGCTGCTAGGGGAGGATTTACAACAATCTGCCCTATGCCAAATACGAAACCTGCGACAGATAATCCAGAGAGGATCAGTTATATTATCGAAAAGGCGAAAAAAGAAGCTGTTGTTCATGTATTGCCTGTAGGAGCGATTACGATAGGACAAGAAGGAAAGGTTTTAACAGATATTGAGGGCATGAAAAAGGCGGGAGCAGTGGCTATTAGTGAAGATGGAAAGTCTGTGATGAATGCTGCATTATATCAGGAAGCGATGAGATTGGCGAGTGAGAATGATCTGGTTGTGATGGCACATTGTGAAGATAAAAATTTAGCTGGAAGTGGTGCGATGAATGCAGGAAAGAGAGCAGAAGAATTAGAAATAGCAGGGATTAGTAATGCTGTAGAAGATGTGATTGTGGCTAGGGATATTCTTCTTTCTAAAGAAACCAATACGAGATTACATTTATGCCATTGTTCTACGAAAGATAGTGTCAGAATGATAAAAGAGGCGAAAGAAGAAGGGCTGTTAGTGACGGGGGAGGTATGTCCGCATCATTTTACTCTGACAGAAGATGATATTAGAGAAGATGATGCTAATTTTAAGATGAATCCTCCGCTTCGTACCAAACAAGATGTAGAGGCTTTAAAGGAAGGGCTGAAAGAAGGAATTATGGATGTGATTTCTACGGATCATGCACCTCATAGTGAAGAAGAAAAGAAAAAATCTATCAAGGATGCACCGTTTGGAATCGTAGGTTTAGAAACAGCGGCAGCTCTTACTATAACAGAGTTGGTGAGAAAGGGATATTTAGACCTTTTAGGTATGGCGCAAAAGATGAGTACGAATCCTGCAAAAGTGTTAGGAATTGAGAAAGGGAGTTTAAAAGTAGGGAAAGATGCGGATATCACGATTTTAGACCCGGAGGAATCTTATGTGATAGAGGTAAAGGATTTTGTTTCCAAGGGAAAGAACAGCCCATTTCAGGGAAGAGAAGTTTATGGGAAAATTAAAATGACGATTGTAGATGGGGAAATTGTGTATCAGGATGGAATGAAAGTGGATAAAAGGTAAGATAGAGAAATTATGTGAAAAAGGGAAATAAGTATGATGATTGGGAATGGAGGATTAAGTTAAGATGATTCAGAAATTAATACAAAAAATTCAAAAGTTAGAAGCGCCTGTGGTGGTGGGGTTAGATCCTATGTTAAATTATATCCCAGATTGGATTACAAAAAAAGCTTTTGAGGAGTTTGGAGAAACTTTAGAAGGGGCAGCGGAAGCGGTTTATCAGTTTAATAAAGGAATTATTGATGTTATTTATGATATTGTGCCTGCGGTGAAGCCTCAGATTGCGATGTATGAACAATTTGGCATAGAGGGATTAAAGGCATATCAAAGGACAATTACTTATGCAAAAGAAAAGGGGTTAGTTGTGATTGGAGATGTGAAGAGAGGGGATATTGGCTCTACATCAGCCGCTTATGCTGCTGCCCATTTGGGAAAGGTGAAGGTGGGAGGTAACTTTTATTATCCATTTGATGAAGATTTTGCGACGGTGAATCCATATTTGGGAACAGACGGAATACAGCCATTTTTAGATGTCTGTAAAGAAGAAAAGAAAGGAATTTTTGTTTTAGTAAAGACTTCTAATCCTTCTAGCGGAGAATTTCAGGATAGATTTATCGATGGAGAAAAGCCTCTCTATGAAATAGTGGGAGAATTTGTGAATAAGTGGGGAGAAGAAGTTATGGGAGAAGATTACAGCTATATAGGAGCTGTAGTGGGAGCTACTTATCCGAAGATGGGAGAGGTGCTCAGAAAATTAATGCCTAAAACTTATATTTTAGTGCCGGGATATGGGGCACAGGGGGGACAAGCAAAAGATTTAGTTCCATATTTCAATGAAGATGGGTTAGGTGCGATTGTCAATTCCTCAAGAGGGATTATTGCGGCATATAAAAATGAAAAGTATCAATCTTTCGGAGCAGAAAATTATGCAGATGCTTCTAGAAAGGCAGCTTTAGATATGATTGAAGATATTAACAGTGCGGTCAGATAAAAGGTTAGTTTTAGGTGAGAATAGAAAGGAGAGGCTATAAAAGGGATATCGTTATGAAAGATATTTCTTGTATGGCGAGGTTAACATGACAAAAAAATGGAAGGAAACAGTCACCATAATCGAACAAAAGCAAATTGCAGAGGGGATTTTTAGTTTGTGGATTCAGACTGAGAAGATAGGAAAAGAAGCTGTGCCCGGACAGTTTGTGAATCTGTATTGTAAGGATAAAAGCAGGCTGCTGCCGCGCCCGATCAGTATTTGTGAAATCGATGATACAAAAAAAAGATTACGAGTGGTTTATCGGGTGGCAGGAAAAGGGACAGAGGAAATTTCTCAGTATATGGCTGGAAATACGCTAGAGATAGAAGGACCTTTAGGAAACGGATTCCCACTTAAGAATGGGAAAAAAGTGTTTCTGATAGGGGGAGGAATCGGAATCCCTCCTATGTTGGAATTAGCAAAACAACTAGAAGGAGAAAAACAAATTATTGTGGGATACCGCAGTGAAACTTTTTTAAAAGAAGATTTGGAAAAATATGGGAAAGTGTTTATTGCCACAGAAGATGGAAGTGTGGGAGTGAAGGGAAATGTATTAGACTGTATCAAAGAAAATGGCTTAGAAGCGGATATTATCTTTGCGTGTGGACCTACTCCTATGTTAAGAGCGATAAAAGAATATGCACAGAATATGAAAATAGAAGCTTGGATTTCGCTAGAAGAGAGAATGGCATGTGGGATAGGAGCTTGCCTTGCCTGTGTATGCCAGTCTAAAGATGTGGATGAACATACCAATGTAAAGAATAAAAGAATTTGTAAAGACGGACCAGTTTTTCTCGCTGAGGAGGTGGAGTTATGATAAATACTGCGGTGAATATCGCTGGGGTAGAATTAAAGAATCCTATTATGACAGCCTCCGGAACCTTTGGCTCAGGGGAAGAATATAGTGAATTTGTGGATTTAAACAAGTTAGGGGCAGTTGTCACCAAAGGAGTTGCAAATGTGCCTTGGCAGGGAAATCCTACGCCGAGAATAGCAGAAACATATGGAGGCATGTTAAATGCCATAGGTCTTCAGAATCCCGGAATCGATGTATTGATCCAAAGGGATATCCCGTTTTTAAAAAAATTTGATACCAAAATTGTGGTCAATGTCTGCGGAAAGACCATAGAAGATTATTGTGAAGTGGTGGAAAGGCTGTCACAGGAAGAAGTAGATCTTTTAGAGATTAATATTTCCTGCCCTAATGTGAAAGAAGGGGGAATTGCTTTCGGTCAGAATCCAGCAGCAGTAGAAATGATTACAAAAGAATTGAAAAAAAGAGCAAAACAGCCTATTATCATGAAACTCAGCCCCAATGTGACAGATATCACAGAAATAGCGAAAGCAGCCGAGGCAGGAGGAGCAGATGCTTTGTCTTTGATCAATACTCTGACAGGAATGAAAATAGATATTTATAAAAAAACATTTGCATTAGCCAATAAAACAGGCGGTTTATCTGGACCAGCGATCAAGCCTATTGCGATAAGAATGGTTTATCAAGTGGCAAATGCAGTAAAACTTCCTATTATCGGGATGGGGGGAATTTCTAATACAGAAGATGCGATTGAATTTTTGATGGCAGGCGCAAATGCAGTAGCAGTAGGGACAATGAATTTCAGAAATCCCTATGTGACAGAAGAAATCGTAAATGGAATAGAACAATTTATGATGCAATATGGATATGAAAGTTTAGCAGATATGAGGATTTGATTTCAGCTCGATTTTGGTGAAAGAAAGAGTGAAATACAACATATCTGTATAGCTTGTATAAAAAAGTCTGTTATAAGAAAATGAAGGGAATAGGTGAAATGGTTATGGAGCAGTATAAACAGGAATTTATCGAATTTATGGTGGATTGTGAAGTGTTACGGTTTGGAGATTTTACGACAAAAAGTGGAAGAAAGACCCCATTTTTTATCAATACTGGATTTTACCGCACAGGCACTCAGCTCAGAAAATTAAGTGGTTATTATGCACAGGCGATTGAGAACAAATTTGGATTAGATTTTGATATTTTATTTGGACCTGCTTATAAGGGAATACCGCTTTCCGTAGCGACTTCTATCGCAATCAGTGAACAATATAAGAAAGATGTAATGTATTGTTCTAATCGAAAAGAACAAAAAGATCACGGAGATACAGGAATTTTATTAGGAGGACCTATCAAAGATGGGGATAGAGTGATAATCATTGAAGATGTTACCACAGCAGGAACTTCTATTGCAGAAACCCTTCCTATCATAAAAGGACAGGGGAAAGTGGATATTAAAGGTATGGTAGTTTCTGTAAACCGTATGGAAAGAGGACATGGAGAAAAGAGCGCACTTGCAGAAATAGAAGATACTTATGGTTTCCCTACTACGGCGATTGTAACGATGGATGAAGTAGTAGAGTATTTATATAACCGTCCATATAAGGGGAAGATTATTATTGATGATGTTATGAAAAAAGCGATAGATGCATATTATGAGAAGTATAGAGCAAAAATGTAAAGGAAAAAGACAAATTTTAGAAAGGTGAAATCAGAATGGGAGAAAAAGCGTACAAGGCTATGAATGCAACAGGGGTAAGCAATATTATAATCGGAATTGTCACATTAGTCTTTGGAATCACAGTGGGAGTTCTCTGTATTGTCAATGGTTCATGCCTGTTAAAAAATAAATCAAAAATTACGTTTTAGATAGTTTTAGATATAAGTATAGAAAGGGATACAAAAAAGTGTCCCTTTTCTACTGCTTTTCTTGAATAGAAAGGAAGTTAATGTGTTTTATAAACATAGACATAAATGGAGTATCGCAATATTTATTTTATATATTGGTATTTTATGTTATTTTTTATTTTTTTCAGAGATGTTTGGAAGGACAGAGATTCAAACAGAGTATCGTTATAATCTGGTTTTATTTCGAGAGATTAAACGATTTTGGATCTATCGGAAACAGTTGGGAACGATGGCATGGGTGATAAATATTATTGGAAATGTAGCTGCATTTTTGCCTTATGGATTTTTTTTGCCCATTTTATCAAAAAAGTTTCAGAATTGTTTTAAAGTATTTTTATTGAGTTTTTTATTGAGTTTAGCAGTAGAATTATTACAGCTTATATTTAAAGTAGGATGTTTTGATGTAGATGATCTGTTATTAAACACTATTGGGGGAGTGATAGGATATGGGATTTATAGGCTTAGTTGGTTAGTTGGAGGAAATTTGGATGAAAAACCATATCAACAAGAAAAAATATAAATTTACGGATAAAAGACAATCGATCCGAGGGATTATATCAACTGTCATCGCAATGGCAGCGATAGCATTTTTCACAGTTAGTATTGTTATTTCCTATAAAAATCAAGGAAATGCAGGATTGATCATAGGGCTTTTGGGAATTATCGCTTTATTTTTATCCATATTAGGTTTATACGAAGGAATGAAAAGCTTTAAAGAAGAAGAAATTTTTTACCATTTTGCTTGGATCGGAACAGTTACAAATGCAGTGGTTTTTATTGGAATGGCGATGATAATTTTAATAGGAATATAATTCAAATAGAGAAATTTTATCAAAAGTCATCTAAAAAAATGAGTTTCGGCAATGGAGGAAAAATGAATTTAAGGGAAATGAAAGTAAGAAAACAATGGGAAGAGGAAAATAAAGGGGCAGCAGAGCGCTATCAATTATCTATGGCACGGGTAGAAGAGATTGTAAAAGAAACTGCCATAGCAGAACCATTTAGAGAGTATTTTAAGAGTGTTGGAGAATTTATTTTACAGATAAAAAGGCTTATAGAAGAAATAGAAACAAACGCTTGGGAAAAAAAGTCAATAGAAGAATTAGAAAAGATCAACTTAGAACTCTATCAAGATATCATAGGAGAAGCTTATGACCACAGTTTTGCAAACCCTACTTATGCGGTCGAAAAACTGGGAGAAGAATATGGACAACTATTTTCTTTTGTTTATACAGAAATCCGTGCGATTATCGCAGATGCCTTTGAAGGAAAATTATTCTATGTGACAATCTGCACAGAATTATTTTTAGAATTATATACGATGTTTGAAACAGAAATTCCTTCTTATCGTTCTATCAAAGATGTAGTATATTGGTTTATCAGTGATTATACCGATATTTTCTATACCAAGTCTTTAGAAGAGCAATTAAAACCAGAAAATTCTTTTGCGGTAGAGTTAATAGAAAAAAGTGATCTGACAGACCTTCGCTATCTCTATCAATATGGAGAGAGAGTGACAGAGTGTGAGAAAAAAACAGCAGAGTTTTTAAATCATTTATCAGAAGAAAAGGTCATAAAAATAGCGAAGACTTTTGTAGAAGGATATGTGAGAGGCTTTTTCTTAGCGAATAAATCTTTAGAACAAAAAGAGGTTGTATGTATCCGTTATCCGATAGGGTTTGAAAGGGTAGTGAAATGGGCGATTATCTTATTTCGAGAAAAGGGATTAGAAACCAGCATTTACCGTTATGCACTTCATAGTGTGAATAAGCGCAGGAATATACGGGTAGGATTTAGCGGAACAGTTGTAAATAAACAATATGAATATGATCATCGTTTTGATGATGCGCTTTACTTTGATAAGGCATTTTATGAAAGAAAATTATCTGTGTTAAAAGTGACATATGAAAAGAATGAAAAATTGGCAAAAAAATATGCAGGACCAGCGGTAATTGAGAAATTTGGGGAAGAACCTTTTATGCCTATTACAAAGCCAGAAGCATGTAAATTATCAGAAAAACAGCAGAAATTATCCATAGAATATGCGGGCGAGGCAGGGCTGATTGCAAATAGATATATTTCAGGAGAGGAAACTAGCTTTACGATCATCGCTTTCCCTACTCCAGAAATAGGGGAGAATTTTGAAGAAATTTTTGAGGAAACAGTGAAGATCAACACATTGGATAATCAAGCATATCAACAAGTACAACAAAATATCATAGATGTTTTAGATAGAGCGGATTATGTGATGATAAAGGGAATGAATGGAAATCATACAGATTTAAAGGTGAAGTTAATTTCTCTAGGAGATGAGAAAAGGGAAACGAAGTTTGAAAACTGTGTGGCAGATGTAAATATTCCTGTGGGGGAGGTATTCACATCTCCAGAATTAAAAGGAACACAGGGAGTATTACATGTGAAAGAGGCGTTTCTTCAGGAGTTGAACTATAAAAATCTGAAAATTGTATTTCAAGATGGGTGTATTGCGGATTATAGTTGCAGTAATTTTGAATCGGAGGAGAGAAATAAAGCTTATTTTAGAGAAAATATTATGCAGAATAGAGAAACGCTTCCATTGGGGGAATTTGCGATTGGGACAAATACGATTGCTTATGTGATGGCAAGAAAATATGATATTTTAGAGAAATTGCCAGTTTTAATTGTAGAAAAGATGGGTCCTCATTTTGCGGTAGGGGATACTTGTTATAGTCATTCGGAGGAAATGAGGGTTTATAATCCAGATGGAAAAGAGATAGTGGCGAAAGAGAATGATTTTTCAAGGTGTAGAAAGACAGAGCCAGAAAGGGCGTATTTTAATTGTCATACAGATATCACGATTCCATATGATGAGATAGGGGAAATTGCTTGTTATGACAGAGAGGGGAATAAGACGGTGCTGATAGAAAATGGCAGGTTTATTTTGGCTGGTACAGAGATGTTGAATCAGGCGTTTTTGTAAGAAATGTTGGGGAGTTGTGATGGGGTTTCCGCTTGTGGCAGGGAAGTATCCAACGAAGACGCGCTCTCGCTCCGTTCCAGACGTAGCGGTACTAAATTCGCAG
>CANRVK010000141.1 GCA_947643285.1 uncultured Eubacteriaceae bacterium | reverse complement strand
GTGCTATACTAAACAAGACAGACAATAGAGTTGAATGGAAAAAGAGTGGGCGAAAGTCCACTCTTTCCATATTGGATAAAGAAAAGGAAGTGATAGTGTGACGAAAAGAGAAGAATATGAAAAAAGGACAGAAGAATTACTGCTGCCTATCATAGAAGAAAAGCAATTTGAGCTTGTAGATGTGGAATATTTAAAGGAGGGCAGTAATTGGTATCTGAGGGCGTATATTGATAAAGAAGGCGGGATTACAGTAGATGATTGCGAACTTGTCAGCCGAACATTAAGCGATATACTGGATAAAGAAGATTTTATTTCAGATGCTTATGTCTTAGAAGTGAGTTCTCCGGGGCTTGGAAGACCTTTGAAAAAAGAAAAAGATTTTCAAAGAAACTTGGGAAAAGAAGTGGAGATCCATTTATATAAACCATTGAATAAACAAAAGGAATATAGAGGTATTCTACATGCATATGATAAAGACAACGTGGTAATTGAGTTTGAAGATGAAACACAACTCAGTATGAAGAGGTCAGAGATTGCTCTGATTCGTTTAGCATTTGATTGGTAAATAGGAACATGGGAAGGGAATTAAAGGAGGATTTTAAAAAAAATGAACAAAGAATTAATCGAGGCGCTAGATGTACTCGAAAAGGAAAAAGATATCAGCAAAGATACATTATTAGAAGCGATAGAAAATTCTTTATTGACTGCCTGTAAAAACCACTTTGGAAAAGCGGATAATGTAAAAGTCACAATCAATCGGGAAACGGGAGATTTTAAAGTTATTGCAGAAAAAACAGTGGTAGAAGAGGTAAAAGATGATGTCACAGAGATAAGCCTGGCAAATGCAAAACTCAAAGACCCACGGTTTGATTTGGGGGATATAGTAAATGTAGAGATTAAATCAAAAGAATTTGGTCGAATCGCCACTCAAAATGCGAAGAATGTGATTCTTCAAAAGATAAGGGAGGAAGAAAGAAAAGTCTTATTTAATCAATATTATGAAAAAGAAAAAGATATTGTGACAGGTATTGTACAGAGATATGTTGGTAAGAATGTAAGTATTAATCTCGGCAAAGTGGACGCGATGCTGATGGAAAATGAACAGGTAAAAGGGGAAATTTTTAAGCCGACAGAGAGGATTAAACTTTATATTTTAGAGGTTAAAGATACCACAAAAGGTCCTAAAATTTTAGTTTCCAGAACTCATCCAGATTTAGTAAAACGTCTGTTTGAAGCGGAAGTGACAGAGGTAAAAGATGGAACGGTGGAGATTAAAAGTATTTCTAGAGAAGCTGGCAGCAGAACAAAAATTGCGGTATGGTCAAATGATCCGAATGTCGATCCAGTAGGAGCTTGTGTGGGACTCAATGGAGTCAGAGTGAATTCGATTGTAGAGGAATTACGGGGAGAAAAGATAGATATTATTAATTGGAGTGATAATCCTGCTATTTTAATTGAAAATGCGCTGAGTCCTGCAAAGGTGATCACGGTTTTGGCAAATGATGAAGAAAAGACAGCAAAAGTGGTAGTACCAGATTATCAGCTTTCTTTGGCGATTGGAAAAGAAGGGCAGAATGCGAGGCTGGCTGCTCGATTGACAGGATTTAAGATTGATATTAAGAGTGAGAGTCAAGCGAAAGAATTAGAAGAATTTAAAGAATTATTCACTTTCCAAGAAAATAATACAGCACAAGAAATAGAAGAAACAGAGGATAAGATAGAAAGAGATGATTCTTTCTTATTAGAAGAATATGACATAGAGATGAATCAAACAGAAGAGGAAATAGAAGAATAAAAATGAAGATGGCTTAAAATAGGATGTGATAATGTGGCAGGAGTGAAGAAGATTCCGCAGAGGCAGTGTATCGGATGCGGAGAGATGAAAAGTAAAAGAGAAATGATTCGTGTGATAAAAACGAATGAAGAACAAATTTTTATGGATGCTACCGGCAAGAAAAATGGAAGAGGAGCTTATATATGTCCGAATCTGTCCTGTCTGAACAAAGCAATAAAGAATAAAGGATTAGAGCGTTCTTTCAAGATGTCTATCCCTTCTGAAGTCTATGAACAATTAAAAAAGGAGATGACAGAACTTGACAAATAATGGAGTGATGTCCATGATAGGGATGGCCACAAAGGCGGGAAAAACAGTAAGTGGTGAATTTATGACGGAAAAGGCAGTAAAGGGAGGAAAAGCTTTACTTGTCATTGTAGCAGAAGATGCTTCCGAAAATACAAAGAAAAAATTCCAGAATATGTGTACTTACTATAAAGTGCCTTACTATATACTCGGCAGGAAAGAACAGTTAGGACATAGCATGGGAAAGGAAATACGTGCAACCCTTGCTGTTACCGACTCTGGTTTTAAGACTGCCATTGAGAAACAGCTAAATAAATGAGAGAAGAAGAACGGAGGTAGTAAGTATGGCGAAAGTGAGAATCAGTGATATAGCAAAACAATTAGGGACAAAAAGCAATGAAGTGATAAGAGTGCTAGAAGAACATGGAATAGATAATAATGGAAAAAAATTTGCACCAAATTCTAGTGTAGAAGAAGGGGTAATAGAGGGGCTAAAATCAGATATAAAGATAGAAAAGAAACAGAAGACAACAGAAGGAAAAGAAAAAGAAGAGGCGCATAAACAGAAGATTTATATGGTATCTAATCCACAGAACAGTCAAGGGTTTAAACCAAATAGAAAGAATAATAATAATAATCAGAATCAAAATAAAAATAATATGAATAGACCTGCCTCAAATGTTCAAAATAATAAAAACCAGACAACTGCAACGGCAGGAGGAAAGACACAACGTAATACTTCTAATAATAATTTTGTAAAAACAAATAATAATCCTGTGAAAGGATCAAATACAAATAATGCCAATGCCTCTGCTAATTCAAATGCAGAAGGTCAGAAGAATATGACACATAAGCAGCAAAAACCGCAGGAACAAAATCGTTTTGCGCAAAATCAAACAAGACAGCAAAACCGTTTTAATCAAAATAATAAAAATAATAATCAAGCACAGACGAATCATAATGGCAACCGTTTTTCACAGAACAAACAAAACAAAACGGAGAGAACACAGACAGAAAAAAATGTGATGCCAGAATTAAAAATACCAGAGGTCAGAAAAGAAGATAGTATTCCAGAGAAGCGTTCCAAGCGTCCAGAAAAGAAAAAGGATAATTACCAAGAGAATCCAAAAGGAATGCATCCAGAGAAACCATTGCGCCCAAATAATCCTGTGAAGAAAAATGTAGAAGCTAAAGTTCAGATTCAGGAAGTGAAAGAGCCAGAAATCAAAGAAATTCAGATTCCAGAAATTATCACAATAAAAGAGTTGGCAGAAAAGATAAAGATACAGCCAGCGGCACTGATTAAGAAGCTATTTATGCAAGGAAAAATAGTGACCCTCAATCAGGAAATAGATTTTGATACCGCAGAAGAAATCGCGTTAGAATATGATATCATTGCAGAAAAAGAAGTGAAAGTAAATGCAATCGAGGAGCTTTTAAGGGAAGATGAGGAAGAGGAAAGCACTATGGTGGCTAGACCTCCTGTCATCTGTGTGATGGGGCATGTAGATCATGGAAAAACATCTCTCTTAGATGCGATTCGTTCTACTAATGTGATAGCAAAAGAAGCAGGAGGAATCACACAGCATATTGGTGCTTATGTGGTGGAAATCAATGGGGAGAAGATAACATTTTTAGATACTCCGGGACATGAGGCATTCACTGCTATGCGTATGAGAGGAGCACAGTCTACGGATATCGCTATTTTGGTAGTGGCAGCAGATGATGGCGTTATGCCTCAGACCATAGAAGCGATTAACCATGCCAAGGCGGCTGGAATAGAGATTATTGTAGCGATTAATAAAGTGGATAAACCGAGTGCCAATATAGATCGTGTGAAGCAAGAGCTGATAGAACATGGATTAGTAGCAGAAGATTGGGGCGGAAGCACTGTATTTGTGCCAGTATCTGCAAAAACACATGATGGAATAGAGAATTTATTAGAGATGATTTTGCTGACCGCAGAAGTGAAAGAATTAAAGGCGAATCCAAAGAGAAAAGCGAGAGGGCTTGTGATAGAGGCGCAGTTGGATAAAGGAAAAGGACCAGTAGCGACAGTATTAGTTCAAAAGGGAACACTCCATATCGGAGATGCGATTGCAGCAGGTTCTTGTCATGGAAAAGTGAGAGCTATGATAGATGATAAAGGCAGAAGATTAAAAGAGGCTGGACCATCTATGCCAGTGGAAATTTTAGGCTTAAATGATGTGCCAAACGCAGGAGAAATCTTTGTAGTATGCAACAGCGAAAAAGATGCCAGAAATTTCTCTGAAACCTTTATTTCACAAGGCAAAGAAAAATTATTAGAAGACACTAAGGTAAAAATGTCCTTAGATGATCTGTTCAGCCAAATCAAAGCCGGAAATGTCAAAGAATTAAATGTCATTGTAAAAGCAGATGTGCAGGGTTCTGTAGAGGCGATTCGTCAGAGCTTGGAAAAATTATCAAATGAAGAAGTCGTAGTAAAGGTGATTCATGGCGGCGTAGGTGCTGTGACAGAATCCGATGTATCTTTGGCATCTGCTTCTAATGCGATTATCATCGGTTTTAATGTAAGACCTGACAATATGGCGAAGAGCATAGCAGAAAGAGAAAATGTGGATTTACGCCTTTATAAAGTAATTTATAATGCGATTGAAGATGTACAGGCAGCAATGAAGGGTATGTTAGATCCTACTTATGAGGAAAAAGTGATTGGTCACGCAGAGATCAGACAGACATTTAAAGCATCAGGGGTAGGAACAATCGCAGGTTCTTATGTCTTAGATGGTAAATTCCAACGTAGTTGTTCTGTGCGAATCACAAGAGAAGGAGATTTATTATTCGATGGAGCATTAGCCTCTCTAAAACGTTTTAAAGATGATGTAAAAGAAGTAAATGCCGGATATGAATGTGGACTTGTATTTGAGAAATTTAATGATATAAAAGAAGGCGACTTAGTAGAAGCCTATGTAATGGAAGAGGTTCCCAGATGAGAAAAAATAGTATAAAAAATATTAGAATTAATGCAGAAGTACAAAAAGAATTAAGTGTCATTTTACGGGAGGAAATCAAAGATCCCAGAATTAATGCTATGACTTCCGTGGTGTCTGTAGAGGTGACACCAGATTTAAAATATTGTAAAGTGTATATTAGCGTATTAGGAGATGAAGAATCTCAAAAAAGTACCTTAGAAGGGCTAAAAAGTGCAGAAGGTTATATTCGTTCCCAACTCGCAAAAACAATTAATTTAAGAAATACTCCAGAATTGACTTTTATTTTAGACCAATCTATCGAATATGGAATCAATATGTCCAAATTAATTGATGAAGTAAATCAAGCCGATTTAGAGCGTCATCAAAAAGAAGAATAAAACAAAGAAAATAAAAAAAGGATGAGTGAGAAGGAAAAATGAAGCTGAAATCTGAATTAGAACAGATATTACAAACAGACAATACGATAGCAATCGCCGGTCATGTAAGACCGGACGGCGATTGTATCGGCGCTTGTTTAGGGCTTTACCACTACATAAAAGCCAATTATCCAGATAAGGAATTGACCATTTATTTAGAACAAACCTCTGAAAAATTTTCTTATTTAAAAGAAATAGAAGAAATAAAACATGACTGTGAGCAGGAAAAAGAGAAAAGTTATGACTGTTTTTTTATGTTAGATTGCGGTGAAATAGAACGATTGGGATTCTCAGGGATTCTTTTCCAGAATGCGAAAAAGACTGTCTGTATCGACCATCATATCAGCAGTGGAAAGATGGCGGATAAAAATTATGTTGTTCCAGAAGCTGCTGCTACTTGTGAAGTTTTATTTGATTTTATGGAAGAAGATAAGATTCCATTAGACAGTGCTATCGCCTTGTATACAGGTCTTATTCACGATACAGGAGTTTTTAAGCACAGCAATACAACACAAAATACAATGGAAATAGCAGGAAAATTAATAGCAAAAGGTGTTCCTTTTACAGAAATCATTAACCATAGTTTTTATCAAAAAACCTATATACAGAATCAAATTTTAGGAAGAGCTTTATTAGAGAGCATTGTGTTTTTTAATGGAACATGTATTTTCACGGCACTGCGTCAAAAAGATATGGAGTTTTATGGAGCGAGTTCAGATGATTTAGATGGAATCGTGGATCAACTCAAAATCACAAAAGGAATTATATGTGCGATTTTCTTATATGAAGCAGAGCCACAGAAATATAAAGTGAGCCTTCGATCAGACGCTCCTATTGATGTCAGCAAAATAGCGAAACATTTCGGAGGAGGCGGTCATATCCGCGCAGCAGGCTGTTCCATGCTCGGCAGTGTACATGATGTCATTAATAATTTATCTTCAGAAATTGAAAAACAGATGCAGGAGTGGAACAAAGGTGTATAATGGTATATTAAATATATACAAAGAAAAAGGATATACATCACATGATGTAGTGGCAAAACTCAGAGGAATTTTAAAACAGAAAAAAATAGGTCATACAGGAACACTTGATCCAGACGCACAAGGAGTACTGCCAGTGTGTCTGGGAAGTGCGACAAAACTTTGTGATATGTTCACAAACAAAGATAAAGTTTATGAAACCACTATGCTGTTAGGCTGTGTTACAGATACACAGGATATCAGCGGAAAAAAAATAAAAGAAACTTATGTTTCCGTAACAGAAACACAAATCATAGAGAGCATAAAAAAGTTTCAGGGAACATATGCACAGATTCCGCCCATGTATTCTGCAATAAAAATCAATGGGAAAAAATTATATGAATTAGCCAGAGAAGGAAAAGAAGTGGAAAGAAAAGGAAGGGAAGTAACTATTTATCAAATAGAAATCCTTTCCATAGAGATTCCCCGTGTTAAAATGAGAGTTTTTTGTTCAAAAGGAACATATATCCGCACTTTGTGCCATGATATAGGACAGCAGTTAGGGTGCGGCGCATGTATGGAAGATTTAGTGAGAACAAAAGCAGGGTTATTTTGTCAGGAAAATAGCTTTTTTTTATCTGAGATAGAAAAATATAAAAAGGAAGATAGAATAGAAGAAATATTACTTCCTGTGGAAGAAGTCTTATGCGATTATAAAAAATGTTTTATAAAGGCAGAATATCAAAAAGTAGTGGAGAATGGAAATCCCTTTTTCTGCCATCAATTAAAAGAAAAAAGTGAACTAGATTTTCATAATCCCATTAGAGTATATGATGGAACAGAAAAATTTGTAGGAGTATTTCAATATCAAAAAGAAAAAAACATGTTCTTTCCGATAAAGATGTTTTTAGAAAGATAGAGTACAAAAAATGTGATGATACAGAAAGGATAGGCATTCGATGAAACTAATAAAAGACTTGACAGAGATTTCTATAAAGGCACAAACAGCAGTCACGCTTGGAAAATTTGATGGTCTTCACTTAGGACATCAAAAATTAATTCATCAAGTACTTAAGAAAAAAGAAAAAGGATATCTGCCAACGATTTTTACCTTTGACAGACCACCGCAAAAATTATTGACAGGTGCTGAAAATAAAATTATTTTGACAAATGAAGAGAAGCAGAAAATGTTAGAGGATATACAGATACAGATAGATCTGTTTGTTCAGTGCCCATTTACAAAGGAAATCGCACAACTAGAGCCAGAAGATTTTGTAAAAAATATTTTGAAAAAAAAGTTAAATATGGGATATTTAGTGGTTGGAACAGATTTTCGATTTGGATATCAGAGGAGAGGGGATATTGACTTATTAAATAAATTGGCAAAAGATTGTCACTATCACCTGATGGTTTTGGCGAAAGAACAACAAGAGGGACATAATATCAGCAGCACTTATATCAAAGAATTAATTTCACAGGGAGAAGTAAAAAAAGCATCAGAATTTTTAGGGTATCCTTATTTCTTATCTGGAAAAGTGATACGTGGAAAACAACTGGGAAGGGCAATGGGGATTCCTACGGCTAATATTATTCCAGATGAAAGAAAAATTCTTCCTCCGAATGGAGTATATGCTTCTAAATTTTGGGTAGACGGACATTTTTATTATGGCATGACAAATATTGGACTGCGACCTACAGTAGAAGATACGATAGAAAAAAATGTAGAAACTTATTTATTTGATTTTGAAAAGGATATTTATGAAAAAGAGATTTTGGTAGAACTTTTAGAATATGAGAGAAAAGAAATAAAATTTAATTCAATAGAGGCGTTAAAAAGGCAGCTTTCTATGGATAAAGAAAAGACACAGGAAATTTTAGAGAAATATAGGGAAAAAAAGGCATAAAAGATGTGAGAAAGTCACAGATTTTGTGCCTTTTTGTTTTTAGGGGGTTAATAAAGACAAAGGGTTATAAAGGTTCGCGAGAGAATGGGGGAATACCTATTCCAACGAAACCGCGCTCTCGCTCCGTTCCAGACGTAACGGACACTAAA
>CANRVK010000140.1 GCA_947643285.1 uncultured Eubacteriaceae bacterium | reverse complement strand
TTAAGTACCAACGTCTTCCAAGGGGCTTCTTATGGAATACGTCCTTGCCTCCGCTGGTCGTTGGCTGTTCTGCTTTTTGAAAAGTGAAACTTGCCATAATCTATGGAGTTTCTGTAAGGAGATACAAGGAATAGATAGTCGGAAAGGTCAGTAGTTCTATGGGATTTAGAGTTTCGCAATTATCTATATAACTATCAGCACGAAAGGAGATGGTTATATGGCTGGCTCTACCACAAATATCAGCATCCGCATGGATTCGGATTTGAAAGCACAGGCTGATGCACTCTTTGGAGAACTCGGCATGAACCTTTCTACAGCGTTCAATATCTTTGTCCGTCAGTCGCTCCGTGAGGGCAGAATTCCGTTTGAAGTTTCCCTGAATTATCCCAACAAGGAAACGATTGCTGCTATGTTGGAAGCGGAAAGGATTGCGAAAGACTCGTCCGTGAAAGGGTACACCGATTTGGATGAGATGTTTGCAGACCTGAAAGCATGAGGAAAACAAAATATACGGTCAAGCCCACGACGCAATTCAAAAAAGATTACAAGCTGGCAATAAAGCGTGGGCTGAAAATCAAATTATTAGAGGATGTGGTTGCAGCTCTTGCGATGGGCGAACCGCTCCCAGATAAGAATAAAGACCAAGCTCTAATAGGAAATTGGGTTGGATACCGCGAGTGCCATATCCTCCCAGATTGGCTACTGATCTACCGCATTGAGGACGATGTGCTGGTGCTGACTTTAGCCCGCACTGGAACGCACAGCGACCTGTTCGGCAAATAGCATACTGACCGCCGTATGGAAGAAATTTCTGTGCGGCGGTCAGTATGAGCTATTAGAAAAATTAAAACAATATTCAGAAGAGCTAAAACAAGGAGTTGTAAAAAAAGTAGAAAAATTGGACGGAATAGGGTATTATGTTAGGGCGTGGCGGTTGCCATGCCCTGTATTTTTTTTGTGCAAGTCATGGAAATTTACGTTTTCTTTTCACGGAGGGGATTGATAGGTTAATCGTTGTTGGAATTTATATCTTTGATATACATAAATATGCAAATGATTGTTAAAACTGTTTCAACAACAGGCTGTGCTACAATTACTCCATTCAGTTTCCAAAAATAATTCAAAAGGATTACTCCCGGAATAAATAGTGCTACATTTCTGAGCACAGTAATGATTAATGATTTGATTGCTTTTCCTAATGCTTGAAAGTAACTTGTCATCATATTGATAACACCAAGCATTGGAGCTGACAGGCAAAGGATTTTCAAAAAGTATGCTGTTTGTTCAATTAAAACACTATCTTGTAAGAATATAGCGGCAAGTGGTTTTCCAAAAAGTACAAAGACAACAGTAAATATCGCACCCATGAGAATTCCATATAGTATTGTATATTTCACTATATCAGACATTCGCTTTTTTTCATTTTTTCCATAGTAATAGCCTACTAAAGGAGTAACGCCTTGCGATAATCCTACTGACAATAAAATTGGAATCATATCAAGTTTATATGCAATTCCGTAAGAGGCTACTGCGTTAGAGCCATAAATACTGATATAGTTGTTAAGTACGATATTGGAAACACTCATAAGTACTGTAATGAGAGCACCCGGAATACCAATACTTACAACATTACGAATCATTTTTGCATTTGGTAAAAAATGTTTCGGTGCTAATGGCACTAATGGATTTCCCTTGTATTCTTCACGAATCATGCAGGCAATATAATATATCGTTGCACATACAAATCCTAAAGATGTTGCAAGTGCAGCTCCTGCTGTTCCCCAGCCTGCCATAGCTATAAAAACATAATCCAATACAATATTGATTACATTTCCAAGCATCAATCCAATCGTGCTTTCTTTTATCAGACCAACTGAGCGGAACAAATGAACAAATCCATTTGCCAGCATAATAAAAGGAGCACCTATAAAAATATATTTCAGATAATCACAGGTATAAGCTATATTATCTGCATCTGCACCAGCTACTTTTGCCAATAGATGCAAAAATGTCAGTCCCAAAACAAGCGTAATAATACCTGCGATTGCCATCGCATATACACAAAAATTCATCGTTGTGCCAGCTTCTTCTTTCTGTTCTTTTCCTAATAATCTGGCAATTACACTGCTGCCTCCCATTCCAAAAATACAGGCAATCGACATAATAATAAGCAATATTGGCGCACATAATGTGACTGCAGCAATTGTTGCAGGTTCTTTTGTCAAAGAAACAAAAAATGTGTCGGCGATATTATAAATAAGAGTTGTAAGCTGCCCCAACATAGCAGGTAATCCAACTCTCATAATTGCTTTGGAAATATTTTTTTCTTCAAAAACGGATGCCATATTTTCTTTTCCTCCCTTGAACTTTTTGTCATTATAATTTAAAATCAATTTAAAAAACAAGACATATGTCTTGTTAAAGGGAGATTTTATGGAAAGAATATATGATAAAAAGAAAATTACGAACTGTATTGCTAAAAGTAAATATCATGCTGTGCTTAATTCATTAGATATAGATTTTTATCTGATAAAATATGAAAAAGGCGAATTAGTGAGTTCACCTTTTCAAAACGAAATTTTATTTCAAATTGTGGAACAAGGTTCTATCAATATATACTTCATTCGTGATGATGGCACACGCTATTCATTGTCAAATGGAACTACAGACTATTTTCTAGGAGATATGGATATCTTTTATCCAAAAAGTAATAATATTTATGCGGAAGCAGCCGAAAGGCTGACCTGTATTTCATTTTCTATTGAAAAGAATAGGGAAATATTGCTCTCCAATAACAAGTTTCTAGAGCTTATTTGTAACAGTCTTTCAGCCAAAATTGGAGCAATGACTACGATTGATGCCGCTCCTACTTCCCTTACAGAACGGGTTATATCCTATATGAAATATAAATGTCATGATGAAACCTTAAAAGGAATAGAACAAGCTGCTTTTCATCTTCATTGTAGCGCAAGACAACTTCAAAGAATTTTAAATCAAAGTGAAGCCGCTGGATTAGTCAAAAAACTGGGGAAAGGGACATACAAGCTGATCTAAAACAGAACGATACTTTTAACTAATCTCTCACTTTTCGTTCGATTTGTAGCATTTTCCAAGTTTCTTTTTATCCTTTTTATCGGTGAGTTGATAGCTGATATCGATGAGTTCCATGATTCTTTCGTCGCTTAATGTTTCATCTAAAAGAATAGAAACCCAGCATTTATGGTTCATATGATATGCTGGATAGATACCATTTTCTTTATGAAGATGATATCTATCATTTTCATTGATTTTCAAATTAAGAATATCAACTTCTAAATCATGAGCAGATTTATCCAATTTACCTTTTTTTATGTTCATAATAAGACCATACCACTTCGATGTGTTCGCATGGCGAAAGGTAGCGGCTGTCTGATAGGACTTCTGTTTCCACGGAAAATCTGGCTGATCACCGTATTTATCATAAATCTGCTTTGAGATGCGATTTGCTTGGTCAGAGGCAAAGAGAATATCCTCATAACATGTTTGAGCTATATTTGTAAGGATATCTTCGTAGGAACTTCTCACAGAACAGACATATGCTCCATTCTGAGAAGGAACACGTAATGGGATGTATTCCTCATTGTTCATTTTGTCAATGACAATTCCAGAAACATTTCCGCTATTGTCAATATCTATAATCGCCCGAAAGTCTTCATTCATAAAATCTGTTTCATAATGATAACCATTTTGAGTTTCTAATAATCCATATGCCTTGAATTTTGAGAAATCTGGTCTTTTTCTCTGAAAAATTTTGGATTCCATATCCATTTTCTTTTCCTCCATATTTGAGTTATTTTTTTAGAGTTAGCCTCTGTTTTTCATTTGGATTTTATCATTTTTTTAGGGAAAATGAAATTATTTTTGCTGTTTTCGGATCTGATTTTAATCATTAAGTCAAAGGGACGCTACGGGAAGGAAATATTCCAGCGAAGCCGCGCTTTCGCTCCGTTCCAGACGTAACGGTACTAAATTCGCCGTTCCGCTTCTTGCGGAACAGCTCATTAAGTGCCGACGTCTTCCAAGGGGCTTCTTATGGAATTATTTCCTTACCTACGCTAGTTTATTGGCTTTTCTAAGTTATAAAGAGCGAATTTCGCCATCGTCTAAGTAAGATAGAAAGGAAAAGGTTGAAATTGTTTGCAAGATGCCTTTGTTATTTTTATAATTTAAAAATAGTATGAAAAAATAGTGATAGAGCAGAAACTTTTTATTGGAAAAATCAGTATTTCGAGCCATGTTTTGAAATGAGATACTATATTGCTGATAAACATAAAAGTGAACAAAATCACATCTATAATGAGTAACTCACTTTATAAATATAGCAATAAATGACATTACAGTTACAAACACTTTGTAAATCAAATTAGCCGATGATATAAACTAGCACAGGAAGGAGGGTATTCCGAAAGAAGACCCTTGGAAGACGTTGGCACTTAATGAGCAGTTCCGCGAGAAGCGGGGCTGCGAATTTAGTGTCCGTTACGTCTGGAACGGAGCGAGAGCGCGTCTTCGTTGGAATACCCTCCTCCCTGTGCGGAACTTTTGCGAAACTTTTGAACTTTAACAGAACTTTAGCAAAACAATAAGTTTTTTATCATAAATTCTAATATCATAGAATGAATATATTAGTAATATTAATAAATAAATTAAGGAAAAAATACCACCCAATCATATAAAATTATGATAGAATAAATCTATTAGATCAATACTCAACACATAGGAGGACGAGAGAATGGATTATAAAAAAGCAGGAGTGGATATTGAGGCAGGATATAAAGCGGTCGAATTGATGAAAAGTCATGTACAAAAGACAATGAGACCAGAAGTTTTAGGTGGTTTAGGTGGATTTTCAGGAGCTTTTTCTTTAGAATCTTTTAAAAATATGGAAAAACCTACTTTAGTTTCTGGTACAGATGGAGTGGGTACAAAATTAAAATTAGCATTTTTGCTAGATCGTCATGATACTATCGGAATTGATTGTGTGGCGATGTGTGTAAATGATATCGCTTGTGCAGGGGGAGAACCATTATTTTTCTTAGATTATATTGCCTGCGGAAGAAATGAACCTGAAAAAATTGCTACTATTGTGAGTGGTGTCGCAAATGGATGCTGTCAGGCGGAAGCTGCATTAATTGGAGGAGAAACTGCAGAAATGCCGGGATTTTACCCTATAGATGAGTATGATTTAGCAGGATTTGCGGTTGGAATCGTAGATGAGAAAGATTTAATCACTGGAAAGGATTTAAAAGCTGGTGATGTTTTAGTCGGTATAAAATCTTCAGGTGTTCACAGTAATGGATTTTCTTTGGTCAGAAAAGTATTCAGTATGAAAGAAGAGGCTTTAAATGTTCGTTATGATTCTCTCGGAAGGACATTAGGAGAAACATTACTAGAACCTACGAAGATTTATGTGAAGGCTTTAAAAAATGTGAAAAAGGCAGGCGTGAAGGTGAAAGCGTGCAGCCATATCACAGGGGGAGGATTCTATGAAAATATTCCAAGAATGCTTCCAGAAGGAATTCGCGCCTTTGTGAAAAAGGACAGTTATGAGATTCCTGCTATTTTCCAAATGCTTTCTGTAGATGGAGAGATTGCGGAAAATGTGATGTATAACACTTTTAATATGGGAGTGGGAATGGTGATCGGTGTTGATTCTGCTAGTGTTGATACAGCCATAAAAGCGATTAAAGAAGCAGGAGAAGATGCTTTTGTATTAGGAGAAGCCAAAGAAGGAGAAAAAGGAGTGACCATATGCTAAAGATAGTGGTACTGGTTTCCGGAGGTGGGACAAACCTTCAGGCGATTATAGATGGGATTGAAAATCAAACCATTCATAATACAGAAATTGTGGGCGTGATCAGCAATAATAGAAATGCATATGCCTTAAAGCGTGCAGAACAAAAGAAGATACCTGCTGCCTGTATTTCTCCAAAAGATTATGAAAATAGAGCTTTATTTTATCAGGCATTATTAAAAAAGGTGAATGAATTTTTGCCAGATTTCATTATATTGGCGGGATTTTTAGTTGCGATTCCAGAGGAAATGGTAAAACAATATGAAAATCGTATCATTAATATTCATCCATCTCTGATTCCTTCTTTTTGTGGAGTGGGTTATTATGGACTAAAAGTGCATGAAGCTGTTTTACAAAGAGGTGTGAAAATCACAGGGGCTACGGTGCATTTTGTGGATAATGGAACGGATACAGGACCTATTTTTCTGCAAAAAGAAGTATATGTAGAGGAAGAGGATACACCGGAAGTATTACAAAGACGTGTGATGGAACAAGCGGAATGGATTATACTTCCCAAGGCGATTGATTTGCTCGCTCAGGGAAGGGTTTTGGTATCAGGAAATAAAGTATATGTGAAAGAGCATAAAATAGAAAATTAGCAAGGTGAGGCTAGGGAATAAGATAGGTGAGAAAGAAGGAGAAGTTTATGAAAGTTTTCATTGTCGGGAGCGGAGGAAGAGAACATGCGATTGCTTGGAAGGTGGCACAGAGTGAGAAAGTAGATAAGATTTATTGTGCTCCGGGAAATGCAGGAATTTCAGAATATGCGGAGTGTGTGAATATTCAAGCGATGGAATTTGAAAAATTAGTGAATTTTGCAAAAGAAAAAGAGATAGACCTTACAATTATTGGAATGGATGATCCATTAGTCGGAGGGGTGGTAGATGCTTTTGAAAAAGAAGGACTCCGTGTCTTTGGACCGAGAAAGAATGCGGCTATTTTAGAAGGGTCAAAAGCTTTTTCTAAAGATTTGATGAAAAAATATCAAATCCCTACTGCAGCTTATCAGACATTTGAGGAAGCAGAAGAAGCATTAAAATATTTGAATACAGTAAATTTTCCGATTGTATTAAAGGCAGATGGGTTGGCATTAGGAAAAGGAGTTTTAATCTGTAATAACTTAGAGGAAGCCAAGAACGGGGTAAAATCTATCATGTTGGACAAACAGTTTGGGGCAGCAGGGAATCAGATGGTGATAGAGGAATTTTTGGTGGGAAGAGAGGTTTCCGTATTATCTTTTGTCGATGGAAATACGATTAAAATTATGACATCTGCACAAGATCACAAGCGGGCAAAAGATGGAGATAAAGGGTTTAATACTGGCGGAATGGGGACATTTTCTCCGAGTCCTTTCTATACAAAAGAGATAGATGAATTTTGTAAAAAGTATATCTATCAGGCTACGGTAGATGCGATGAAAGCAGAAGGGCGTTCTTTTCAGGGAATTATTTTCTTTGGATTGATTTTAACAGAAAAAGGTCCAAAAGTTTTGGAGTATAATGCACGTTTTGGAGATCCAGAAGCTCAAGTAGTGCTGCCTCGAATGAAAAATGATATCATAGAAGTGATGGAAGCTTGTATCGATGGAACATTAGATAACATAGAGTTAGAGTTTGAAGACAATGCAGCGGTCTGTGTGATTTTAGCTTCTGATGGCTATCCAGAACATTATGAAAAAGGTTTTCCTATTGATGGGCTGGAAAATTTTAAGGAAAAAGAAGGCTATTATGTATTTCATGCAGGAACAAAATTAGCGGAAGAAAAGATATTGACCAATGGCGGTCGGGTTTTAGGAGTGACAGCGAAGGGAAAAGATTTAAAGACAGCCAGAAAAAATGCTTATCAGGCAACAGAGTGGATAGATTTTAAAAATAAATATATGAGAACGGATATCGGAAAAGCAATAGAAGAAGCTTAAAAAAAAGCCTTTTTAGGTTATGTTTATAGGAAAATATAACCTAAAAAGGTTTTTTCTGTAAAATACTGATAGATTTAGTTGACAACCGTTTAGTGAATTATCTATAATAGGACATGTTAGAATCAAAAGATTAAGGCAGATAGGAAGCGATCTATATGAAACAAACATATGTGGAGGAAATGGGAAGGAGTTAACAGATGAATTTATATACAACACAAAAGAACTGCTTTTTTAAGATTCTTTTGGCTGTCAGAAAGAAAGGCGGGAAAAATTTATGGAAGATATTATTTCTATTTAGTCTTATTTTGATAGGCAACTGTTTCTATATTAGGAAATGTGATGCAGCAACAAATGCTATTATAACAGGAGCGAGCAGTTTAAATATTCGTTCTGGACCGGGAACTTCTTATGATAATGTTATGGCAGATGATAATACGAAAATAACATTGCCAAATGGTTATAATGTATCTATTGTGGGAGAAGCCTATGATAATGAACGAAATCTTTGGTATAAGATATCATTTACCTATCGCAATGCCACTTATGAGGGATATGCGATGGCGACATACATAAAAGAACGAAATAGCGTAGGGTCGGAAAGTAATTTTGAAGAATATTTAACACAACAGGGATTTCCAGAAAGCTATAAAGAAAAGCTTCGTACCCTTCATTCTGCGCATCCAAAATGGATATTTGAAGCATTTCATACAGGATTAGATTGGCAGAGAACTGTGAATGCAGAGAGTGA
>CANRVK010000139.1 GCA_947643285.1 uncultured Eubacteriaceae bacterium | reverse complement strand
GAGGGCATGAAATTAATAGGCTTTAAAGCACAATTCAGTCATTCTTATGGAGATAATACAAAGGAATTTTTCTATCATGTCACCCGCGGATGTGGAATAGAGCCACATAGTAAATTAGAAGGTCTGCGCAGAAACAATTTTTTTGGCACATATACAGTTGGTCCTTTTTTACTGCTTAATCCACTGTTTGTAAAATATTTGCTTCAGTTGCTGGGGGCAGAAAATCCACATTTAGCTTTTGAGGAAACGATTATGGAAGCTTATCAAAAAAGATTAACAGAATTTGAAAAAGAACAAATAAAAGGATTTGCATAAATACAGATTTTTTTATGTTTATAATAAATGAAAAATATAATGGAGGATTATAATGCGAAGAAAAGAAATTTTTGAAACTTATGAATCAGAAGTCCGCTCTTACTGTAGAAGTTTTCCAACAGTATTCACCAAAGCGAAAGGTTCTATTATCACAGATGAAATAGGAACAGATTATATTGATTTTTTCTGTGGCGCAGGATCAGTGAATTATGGTCATAACGTAGATTATATCAAAGAAAAATTAATTGATTATCTACAAAATGATGGTATCTTACATGCACTTGATATGATGACAGAGAAAAAAGCAGATTTTATTGAATATTTTGAAAAAGAAATTTTGATACCAAGAGGATTAAATTATAAAATCATGTTCACAGGTCCTACTGGCACAAATGCAGTAGAAGCTGCTCTTAAATTGGCTAGAAAAGTGAAAAAAAGAGAGAATATCTGGGCTTTGATGGGATGTTTTCATGGTATGACATTAGGAGCTTTAGCGCTTACCAGCGACAGAGACAGCCGCAGAGGAGCGAATGTGGGACTCCCTTATGTCACTCATATTCCTGCCCCTTATATGTTCCCGAATCTAAATACCATAGAATATATGGAAACTTTAATCACAGATGATCATTCCGGTGTGGAAATCCCTGCTGCCCTCATTTTAGAAACCGTACAGGCAGAAGGAGGTATTCATGTATTTTCTGAAGAATGGCTAGAAGATGTTCGCGCTTTTTGTGACAAATATGATATTCTTCTTATTGTAGATGATATTCAGGTAGGATGCGCCAGAACAGGAACATTCTTTTCTTTTCAAAGAGCTAATATTGTGCCTGATATGGTGATTATGTCAAAATCTATCGGAGGATATGGGCTTCCGTTCTCTCTCACCCTTTTTAAGTCCGAATTAGATATCTGGACTCCCGGAGAGCATAATGGAACATTTCGAGGAAATCAGCTTTCTATGATAGCGGCAAAAGCAGGCTTAGAATTTATGTTACAAAATAAAATTGAACGAGAAGTGAAAAGAAAAGAAAAGATTATCAAAAATTATTTAGAAACACAGATCGCTTCTATTGATGATAACATCGAAGTAAGAGGAATTGGATGTATTTGGGGAATCGATGTCAAAGATGAAAATAAAGCACTCGCTATTACAAAACAGTGCTTTGATAATGGTTTGATCATTGAACGTGCCGGACGTAAAAATTCTGTTATAAAATTGATGCCAGCCTTGACTATCTCTGATGAACTCTTAATGAAGGGATTAGATATTATCAAAAATTCAGTAAAAGCGCAATAAATATTTGCCTGAAATTACCAACATATTGTTTTTTTATTTGCTCATAATAATAACAAGTCGAAGGCATACAAACATTGTAACAAACGCCATCAAGCTTTGCGAGTTGGAGTATTGTAACACAATGGCCATCGACAAACTGAATGACCTATCGATGGCCATCAGTGACAATATTATGGAGGTGAAAGCAACATGGCAAGTAATAATTCAGGATCTAAAAGAACACAAGTACCAGAAGCTAGAGAAGCTTTAGATCGTTTTAAAATGGAAGTTGCATCTGAAATAGGTGTTCCTTTAAAACAAGGTTATAATGGAGATTTAACATCTGCTCAAACAGGTTCTATCGGCGGAGAAATGGTTCGTCAGATGATTAAAAAACAAGAAGAGCAGATGAAATCTAGCGGAACTATCTAAACCGCTGACATGTTTTTAAATATCAGCTTATTGTAAATAAAAAAAGGGCAGGCATTTTTAAAATGCTTGTTCTTTTTTTGTTTATTCTTTTTTCATTTACTTTCCTTTTTATCTGTATTATAATGATAAAGATTACTATAAAATCAGATAGAATTTTTGTTATTGCTATTTTAAGTTTAGGTGATTGCGGAAGTTAAAAAGGGGGGCGCTCCGGCAAGGACGTATTCCACCGAAGCCGCGCTCTCGCTCTTTCCAGACGTAGCGGTACTAAATTCGCAGTTTCGCTTCTTGCGAAACCGCTCATTAAGTGCCGACGTCTTCCAAAGGGCTTCTTATGGAATACGTCCTTGCCTCCGCTGGTTGGTTGGCTGTTCTACTTTTTTAAAAAGTAATATTACAGTTATGAAATCAAAGGGGAGAGATGTAGAAGAAATTTTTGGACAAGGCTGTATTGATATGGTGTTTGGAGTTTTGCAATTACCTATCATATTTTATTTATACGAAAGGATAAGGTTTTTATTATGGAGAAAAATGTATTAGTAATTATGGCGGCAGGATTAGGAAGTCGATTTGGAGGTATAAAACAGCTCACCCCTGTAGGTCCTAGTGGGGAAATTATTATGGAATATTCTATTTTTGATGCTATCAAAGCAGGATTTAAAAAAGTCATCTTTATCATTCGCAAAGATATCGAAGCTGATTTTAAAGAAATGATTGGAAATCGTATTTCCCGTTATATAGATACAGAATATGTCTGTCAGGATATCGATGATTTGCCAAAAGGTTTTATAAAGCCTGAAGGGAGAACAAAACCTTGGGGAACAGGACAGGCTGTTTTGACTTGTTTCAATAAAATCTCCTCTCCCTTTGTTGTCATTAATGCTGATGATTATTATGGAAAAGAGGGATTTGAAAAAATTTATAACTTTTTAAATTATCCTATTCAGACAGAAAAAAAACATAATTGTTGTATGGCAGGTTTTACTTTAGGCAATACATTGAGTGATTTCGGAGCTGTAACTAGAGGTATTTGTAAAGTGAATTCTTTGAATCAACTTTTAGATATCAAAGAAACACATAATATCCAAAAAGAGAATGATGTAGCATTTTATGTGGATAATGACGAAAAAAAATATTTAGATACAAAAAGTATTGTTTCTATGAATATATGGGGATTCTTTCCTTCTATTTTAGAAGAACTCACTATTTCTTTTGAACACTTTTTAACAAATTTAGATAAAACATCTGATCCTCTAAAGGCAGAATTTCTCCTTCCAGAGTTTATTGAAAAATTATTGAAGGAAAATAAAATTGATGTGAATGTCTTAGAAAGCCATGACAGATGGTTTGGTATCACCTATCAAGAAGATAAAGCATTTGTCATTCGTTCTTTTCAAAAATTAGTAGAGGAAGGTATCTATCCTGAAAAGTTATTTCCATAAGATGTTATGATAGAAATAAGTAAGTTACTTTCGACAATTTTTTTAATGTTTTATATTTGTTTTTGTATATTCTACTTTGTCGTTTATTTGTTGTAAATAACCTTGACGCTATGTTTTAATGTGTTTATACTTAAGATAGTGCCAAGGTAAATTATTAGAGAGGGATATTTTTAACTGGAGAGGTGGGTTTCCGCTTAAGGGAAGAAGGATTCCAACGAAGCCGCGCTCTCGCTCCGTTCCAGACGTAGCTCATTAAATTCTCTGAACCCAATGGGTTCACCGACGTCTTCCAAGGGGCTTCTTTCGGAATACCTTCTTCCCTTAAGCTACTTTATTCGCTATTCTAGGAACGAGAATCCTTCCGCATCTGTGGTAAATGTTAGAATCAATGCTTTCTGCCAGATCTTAAAGAAAGTATTCCCGACAGCGTATGAGAACGAGATAGAGGGTGTGGTGTTACACCCAATCAGAGTAAATGCCACTTTTGTATAAGATGTATTGACTGATAAACAAGTTTTATTAATATATTATAACGATATTAATTAATTTGATAACATAGTAGTATTAATACGCCTATAATTTACTTAAAAATTAATGTAATGATGTGCTAGGATAGAGTTTTAACTTTTAAATAATATGGTTTTTATTTCTCAAAACACTGAAAGTAAATGTTGTTATATCTTATAAAACGGCTTATAACGATATACTATCTTGCTTTTTAAACTGGCTTATGGCAATAAAGCAGCTCCAAGGAAAGATGTCTTCCAAAAGAAGCCCCTTGGAAGACGTTGGCACTTAATGAGCAGTTCCGCGAGAAGCGGGGCTGCGAATTTAGTGTCCGTTACGTCTGGAACGGAGCGAGAGCGCGGCTTCGTTGGAAGACATCTTTCCTTGGAGCGGAAACCCAAAGCAACTCTATAACAGAGCTTTTCATGATTTAGTTAAGTACAAATTATTTATCAAATTCTCTGCTTTTTGGAGAAAGAATAATATATATTATATATAGGAGGAATAATTATGCTTATTAAGAATGGTGTTGTACTCACTGAAACAGGAAATTTTGAAACACAGAATGTCTATACAAAAGACGTTTTCATCACAAAAGAGGAAGCAGATGGAGAAACTATTGATGCGAAAGGCTGTTATGTTCTACCCGGATTAATTGATCTACATTTTCATGGATGTAATGGACATGACTTTTGTGATGGAACAATAGAAGCAGTGAAAGAATTAGCGGAATATGAAGCGAAAAATGGTATTACTTCTATTTGTCCAGCTTCTATGACTCTTGGAGATGAAGCTCTAGAAAAAATTTTTGCTGCTGGAGCTGCTTATCAGAAAAACCCTTCTGAAATAGGAGCAGATTTAGTCGGAATTAATATGGAAGGTCCTTATGTATCTGATGCTAAAAAAGGTGCTCAAAATGGTTTATATCTTCATTTACCTGAAGTTTCTCATTTTCAGCATATGAATGAATGTGCAAATCATTTCATCCGCTTAGTAACTTTAGCTCCTGAATTAGAAGGTTCTATGGAATTTATAGAGGCTTTATCAAAGGAAGTTGCTATTTCTATAGGTCATACTTGTGCAGACTTTGATACTGCAAAAGAAGCTTTTGATAAAGGAGCTTCCCATGTCACTCATCTTTATAACGCGATGAATCCCTATACTCATAGAAATCCGGGAGTTTTAGGTGCTGCTTGCGACAGTTCTTGGGTAACAGTGGAATTAATCTGTGATGGTATTCATTTACATCCTTCTACTATTCGCACTACTTTTAAAGCTTTTGGAGAGGAACATATTGTTTTAATCAGCGACAGTATGATGGCAACAGGACTTTCTGATGGACAGTATTCTTTAGGAGGACAAGCTGTTACTGTAAAGGGTTCTACTGCTACTCTTGCAGATGGCACTATCGCAGGATCTGTTACTAATTTATTTCAATGTATGAAAAAGGTAGTTTCTTTTGGAATTCCTTTGGCTACTGCAGTGAAATGTGCGAGTGTGAATCCAGCGAAAAAGCTTGGAATTTATGAATCTTATGGAAGTCTCACTCCCGGCAAGTATGCAAATATTTTGATTGTAGGAGAAGATTTAGAGTTAAAACATGTTATTTTAAGAGGAAAACTTTTATACTAAAAAATTTTTTTAAATATTCTTAGAGTATTTATCAATAGTGGGGAGGAAAATATGAAACTTTATCTCGTTCGGCATGGTTCTCAAATAAGTCCGTTGTGTAATGATAATACAGATTTAAGTAAAAATGGAATCTTAGAAATCCAAAGATTAGGTCAACGGCTTTCCTCTTATTCTATTGATGTCATATATTCCAGTCAACTGAAAAGAGCCATACAATCTGCGGAAATTATCAGAACGCAGATTTATCAAAAAACAGGGGTTTTATTGGAACATTATATTAGAAATGGTTTACAGGAGATGGATTTTGGAGAGTTGACTGGTTTAGAGGACAAAATTATTTCAAAACATTATAAAGAATTTATGGAAAAGCGCTATGCCCTGCCGGATGACTGGGCTTATCCGAATGGGGAATCTAAACAAGAAGTGTTCACACGTTTTTTTCCGATCATACAAGAGGCGATAGAAAAATATCCTCATAAAAATGTTGTTTTTGTGACACATGGCTGGGCGATTCGCTCTGTCTTAGAAAAATTATTTTTTCAAGGGCAAAATATCGGCATATATCTTGGAAAGAATTTTAAACGAGGAAGTTTAACAGAGATTGATTATGAAGAAGAAACAGATCGATTTTTTTTACAGCGCTTTAATGATTATGCCCATTTAGAATCCTATTTTATAAGTGAGTGTTAAACAGCACTCACTTATATTTATATTCTTCTCCTGCTTTAAAATTATAGATAGGCTTTATGATATTTATAATTTCTGCAGTGGGTTCAATATTATTTACGATATCTTCCATATTTTTATAAGCCATCGGACACTCGTCTAGAGTTTCTGCATTGACAGATGTGGTATAAATGCCTTTCATCTGTTTTTTAAACTCTGATACGGTAAAACTGTTCTTTGCCTCTTTTCGTGACATTAAGCGCCCTGCTCCATGTGGTGCAGAATAATTCCAATCTGGATTCCCTTTTCCAATACAGATTAAAGAACCATCTCTCATATTAATTGGAATTAATAGCTTTTCTCCTTCTTTTGCGGAAACAGCACCTTTTCTTAAAATCATACTTTCTAAGTCGATATAATTGTGTATGGTCGTAAATTCCTCTTCTATCTTTAATTTCATTCCTTTTATGATTTCATTCATCATCGCTTTTCGATTTAAGACGGCAAATTGTTGGATAAGGCGCATATCATAAATATAATCTTCTAAAAGAGAACCAGATACATATGCGAGTATTTTGGGAATTGTAGTTTTTATCTGTGATTTTAATTCTGAAATGGCTGTTTGAATTTCTTTTTCTCTGCCTTGTTCTTTATAAGAAGTAATTAATGCGTCGATATCTTTTTTCGTTGTTCCATTCAGTGCTTTAAAAGCCTGTTCCTGATAAAATTCTGCCACTTCCAACCCTAAATGTCTGCTCCCTGAATGAATGACCAAATAAATCTTTCCTTCTTCATCTTTATCTGCTTCAATAAAATGATTTCCCCCTCCCAGAGTTCCCAGACTTCTTTCAGCGTGATTTAAATTAATTTTTCCTTCTTTTAAGCATCGTAATTTTGTCAGGTCAATTTCTTCATTAAAGCGATGCGGTGTTTCTCGAATCATATAGCCTGAAGGAATTTTTTCATAAATCAATTTATCCAGTTTTTCTAATTCTATATGTTTATTTTTTATCTGTATAGTTTCCATTCCACATCCAATATCCACTCCAACCAAATTAGGCACTACCATATCTTTTATGGTCATGGTTGTCCCTATCGTGCATCCTGCCCCGGCATGAACATCAGGCATGATTCGGATTTTTGAATCTTTTGTAAATTCCTGATCGCATAGCATTTGAATTTGTTTTAGTGCTCCTTCTTCTACTACATCAGTGAAGACTTTTGCTTGATTATACTTCCCTTCTACTAATTGCATAAAATTTCGCCTTTCTATCAAATAAACTGTTTATGAATCATTTCTAATGTTGTTTTTAATTCTTGTATTGGAAGCTGTCCGGGAGCAGAAGCAGTGCCCAAACTGGCAAAAGTCACTGCACTTCCTGTCAGTTCTCCACATATCCTGCTAATACATCCCATACCATTCATAGACATAGTAATGACTGGTTTTACTGCATATTTTTCTAACATTTTCTGTGTTGCATCTAATAAAATAATCACATCTTTCTTCTCTTTTGGCATAACAGCTATCTTTATTATATCTGCATCCAAATCCTGCATAGAAATTAATCTGTTTAATATTTCTTTTTTAGAAGGTGTCTGAAAAAAATCATGGTAAGAAGCAACAACCAAACAATGATCTTTTTGTATCTGCTTGATGAGTGCCTTCATATCTTTTCCAAAAGAAAATGCTTCTATATCGATCATATCCACATAGCCACATGAGGAGAGAAAAAGCATTTGTTTTTGATAATCTTCAAAATTTATTTCCTCTTCTCCTCCTTCTTTTTTAGTACGGAGTGTCACTAAAAGAGGCATTTCTTTTATTATTTCCCTGATATTTTTTAAAATATGTATGATATCTTTCTCTTCTCTCTCTTCCTGATACCAATCTATTCTCCACTCTAATAAATCACAGCCGCAAGCTGCGATTCTTTCCGCCTGCTTCCATATTTCTTCCTTTGTTTTTTCTATAATAGAAACACATATTTTAGGTATTCCACTTCCTATTGTAATATTTCTCACTTGAATACTCTGCTGCATGTATGCCTCCTAAAACTTTCTGTTTTTGTGTTGCTTTATTAAAAATGAGATTCTACCATTGTCTTATTCTACCATAGGACAATCATTATGTCTATGTAATTTCTCCATTTTAGTTATATGGATTGAGAATTGTTTGGGAAACATTTTGACAAAAGGGTCAATTAAGGAGAGGCACTCTTCCAACGAAACCGCGCTTTCGCTCCGTTCCAAACGTAACGGACACTAAATTCTCGGCGCGTCACCGCACCGCTCATTAAGTGCCGAC
>CANRVK010000138.1 GCA_947643285.1 uncultured Eubacteriaceae bacterium | reverse complement strand
AATTTAGTACCGCTACGTCTGGAACGGAGCGAAAGCGCGGCTTCGTTGGAATACTCCCTTGCCGCAGCGAACCCCTTCGTCTTTAAAGCAGCCCGCTCCATAACAACTTTTCGTATTAAAAAATCATATTTCATCTTCTTATATCTCAATATCATAATATCTATCCTATCTATAAAAAAAGACTATAGCAGTCTATTTTTTGATACCACTCATAGCCTTTTTTATCTAAACCCTTTTTTATTGTCTTAACTCAATCCCCATACCTTGTAATGCTTTTAAAATACGATTCATCGCTTCTGTCACTTCTTTATCCTCTAAAGTTTTATCCTTCGCTCTAAATACGATAGAATAAGCCACTGATTTATAGCCTTCCATAATCTGACTTCCTTCATAGATATCAAATAATTGATAACTCTCTAATATCTTTCCACCTTTTTTCTCAATAACTTCTTCCACCTTGCCCACAGAAATAGATTTTGGCATTACCATACTGATATCTCTTGTGACTGCTGGATATTTTGCAACTCCTGTATATTTTCTTTCGTATGTGGTAAACGGTTCTATTTCTGGCATATCTAATACCGCTACGATAACACGTTCTCCGATATCATAATTTTCCTGTACTTGTGGATGCACTTCTCCTAAATACCCAATCACTTTATTTTGATATATGATATCTGCTTGTCTTCCGGGGTGTAAAAATGGTTTTTCTGTCTTTACTTCATAGTGAATCTTCTCTGACAATCCTGTCTTTTCTAAAAACTCTTCTATCACACCTTTCATAGAAAAGAAATCCCCATCTCCATACATGCCTAAAGTAAACTGCATTCTCTCATCTGGAATTTCTGTCAGTGGAAGCGCTTTTGGAATATATATATTCCCCAGCTCATACAGACGAACTGCTTTATTTCTGCGGTTATAATTAGCAGCTAAAGATGTCAACATTCCATTCAGCGTTGTGGTGCGCATAATACTGAAATCTTCTCCTAATGGATTAGAAATCACAACCGTATTGCGCAAAGGAGAATCTTTTGGAAGCAAAAGCTTATCAAAAACTTTTGGACTTTCAAAAGAATAAGTCATGCCTTCACTAAAACCACAAAATTCCGCAATATTGCGTGCTGTTTGCTCTATCCGCAATTTATAGGATAATTTCCCTGTCGTCGCTTCTCCTGTAGGAAGTGTAGTGGGAATATTATCATATCCAAAAAATCTAGCGACTTCTTCCGCGATATCCGCACCACATTCCAAATCCTGTCGGAAACTTGGAATAACAATTTCTTTTGTGCTTTCTTCATATTCCAATTCTAGTTTTTTAAATATCTCTAACATCTCTTCTTCTTTGATTTGTGTTCCTAATAACTGATTGATCTTATCTGGACAAAATGGAATCCTCTTCTCTTCTTTTTTTGCATGATAAACATCTACTATTCCTCCCACCACTTCTCCTGCTCCTAATTCCTCTATTAACTGGCAAGCTCGGTTGATAGCATCTTCCGCATTATTCGGATCTAAGCCCTTTTCAAACTTTCCAGAAGCGTCTGTTCGGAGTCCTAATCTTTTTGCAGAAAGGCGAATATTTGTCCCATCAAAACAAGCCGCTTCAAATAACATCGTCTTTACATCATCTGTAATTTTGGAATTTTCTCCTCCCATAATTCCGGCGATTCCAACTGCCTTTTCTGCATCACAAATCATCAAAATATTTTCATCTAAATTTCTTATCTGTCCATCTAATGTCTGAAATGTTTCTCCATTTGCCGCTCTTTTGACAATAATCTTCTTCCCACTCACAGTATCCAAATCAAATGCGTGCATCGGCTGACCATATTCTTCCATCACATAATTTGTGATATCCACAATATTATTAATCGGTCTGATTCCACAAGCTGCCAATCTCCTCTGCATCCATTCTGGAGAAGGTTCTATCTTAATATTCTTTACCACACGAGCGCAATATCTAGGGCATAAATCTTTATCTACCACTTCCACAGAAATATAATCTTCTACTCTTTCTTGATTTCCAGTCACTTTTATGACAGGAGGTACAAACTCCTTATGAAAAGTAGCCGCTGCCTCACGGGCGATCCCCAGCACACTATAACAATCCACACGATTAGAAGTAATTTCATATTCAAATACAACATCATGCAGTCCTAATAACTCCACTGCATCTGTTCCCACCTTCGCATCTGGTTTTAAAATATAAATTCCAGATTCAGGTGCATCCTTATACATCTCTCTGCTAGAACCTAATTCCTCAATAGAACACATCATGCCCTCAGATTCCACTCCGCGCAGCTTTCCCTTTTTAATCTTAATCCCTGCCTCTGGAAGTGGCTCTCCATCATGTCCTCCTGCTACTTTTCCACCATCTAATACCACTGGAACTTTATCATTTTCTTTTACATTAGAAGCTCCTGTCACAATCTGGATTTCCCTATCTCCCACATCTACTTGACAGATAATCAATTTATCTGCATCTGGATGGCGTTCTATCTTTTTAATCTGTCCTACTACAATCTTTTCTAAGTTTTTATCTAAACATTCATATCCCTCTACCTTTGTACCAGAAAGTGTCATCGCATCTGTATATTCTTTCGCTGTCACTTCTAATTCTGGCACATATGCTTTAATCCATGATAATGGTGTATTCATGTTAATCCTCCATTTCTGCACATTTTTAAAGTATCAATAATTTTTATATTTTTTTACACATTTTCTTATCTTAAAATTTTCTTTTTTCTCATAACTTTACTTATTCCATCTTCCCTTTTAGTCAAATCGGATATTCGCAATCCGCTTCGCTACTTGCTCATAACCTCATAGCTGCTATCGCAGCTTTTCCGTGGGAGTCTGCACTCCCACGGAAACAAGGAAGTTCCCCCCCCCGCTTTTGCCTTGGCGGCTTAGAAGCGGGGGACTTCCTTGATGAGGTTAAAATTGTTTTAAAAATCTCACATCATTTTCATATAATAATCTCATATCATCAATTTCATATTTTAATAATGTGATTCTCTCTAATCCAACTCCAAAAGCAAAACCAGAATATTCTTCTGGATCTATTCCGCTCATCTCTAACACTCTAGGATGAACCATTCCACATCCGAGTATTTCTATCCAGCCAGATCCTTTACACATACGACATCCTTTTCCACCACATTTAAAACAAGTCACATCTACCTCTGCACTCGGCTCTGTAAATGGAAAATGATGAGGGCGGAATTTCACTTTTGTCTGTGGTCCAAATAATTCCTTTGCAAATTCCTGTAATGTTCCCTTTAAATCCGCAAAAGTGATATTCTTATCAATAACAAGTCCTTCTATCTGATGAAAACATGGAGAATGAGTAGCATCTACTTCATCAGAACGATATACTCTTCCCGGAGCTAAAATACGGATTGGCAGCTTTTTCTTTTCCATCATGCGCACTTGAACAGGAGAAGTCTGTGTTCTCAATAAAATCTTATCATCAATATAAAATGTGTCCTGTTCATCTCTAGCTGGATGATTTTCTGGAATATTGAGCGCCTCAAAATTATAATACGCATATTCTACTTCTGGTCCTTCCACCACCTCATAGCCCATTCCTATAAAAATTCTCTCCACTTCTTCTAATGTGATCATATTTGGGTGGCGGTGTCCGACATTATTTTTCTTTGCTGGCAGAGTGACATCAATCACTTCTAATTTGAGCTGCTCTTCCCTAGCGACCTGCATTAATTTCTTTTTGCTCTCTTCTAGCATATCCTCTATCGCCTGTCTTGCTTCATTCACCATCTGTCCAAACTTCGGACGCTCCTCAGCTTTGATATCTTTCATTCCTTTTAATAAAGAGGTGAGTTCTCCTTTTTTTCCTAAATAATTAATACGAATCTCATTCAATTTGTCTAATGCATTAGAAGATTCAATCTGTTTTAATGCTTCCTCTTTGATTTGTTTCAATCTATTACTTTCCATAATGTTCTCCTTTCTTTCGGAAAAGTCAAATATTAAAATTATTCTGTTACACTCTTTAGGCATACTCATTATAAACAAAATACACAAAAAAACTCCATCCCAAAAAGGGACGGAGTTCTCCGCGGTACCACCCAAATTTCTATCTTCATCTCTAGATTTTTCTGATAGACACTTAAATCTGTGTAACGTACAGAAACGGTGTTCTCTACTTGTTTCCATTCACGCTCGATAATTTCACAAAATATGCAAAATGATACGATTGTGAAGATTGACCTTATGTCATTCGTTCAAAAACACAGCTCCGGTGGGAAATTCAATATTCTTTCTGAACCCGAAACGGCTTTCAGCCCAATGACCGTTCCTCTCTGCTGGAAAAAAGAGTATCTACTGACACCTTCATCGCTTTTTTCTTTCTATGTTTAATTATTCTAAACACATCTTTTTAATCTGTCAAGCTCTTTTTTATTTCTTTTAAAGTTAATTCCGCTTACTTTAATAAAAAAACGCTACGGCAAGAACCTATTCCAACGAAGCCGCGCTTTCGCTCCGTTCCAGACGTAACGGTACTAAATTCGCAAATCCCGCTTCTTGCGGGTTTGCTCATTAAGTGCCGACGTCTTCCAAGGGGCTTCTTTTAGAATAGGTTCTTGCCTCCGCTAGATTGTAGGCTGTTCTACTTTTTGAAAAAAAGAGTTTCACGATAAGTATAGAATAGAAGGGGAAATTGTAACTTTTATTTAGCTTCATACATTTTAAGTTATAATATTATTATATATATATAACAAAAAGACTGAGAGATTTCTCCCTTTTATCTTCTGTGTTGATGGAAGTTCAATTTCCTTATTTGACGTCAAAATAGCCATATATATAGGCAGTTATCCAAAAACAGATAACTGCCCGATAAACCGGAATTTACTGCAAAATAGTCTGTCATCTGGTTTTCAAACGCTCCAAAACCCAAAAGGTGACTGGCTTAAAAATAGCATAAAGACCATATCCCAGCACTCCGCCGATCATATTCGTAATCAGATCCGTGATGTCTGAGGAGCGGTCGAAGAACGGCTGTAAGATCTCGATACCCAAGCTCATCAAAAAGCAGAAAAACACCGTCACACCGAATTTAGCCTTTTTGTTCCAAGTCAGAGGAAACAGAAAGCCGAAGGGCAGGGTCATAATAACATTTAAGACCACTTGTCTGAAAAAATCCCCTCTTCTCAAAGAAACGTCAATAAACGGCACTAGATTCATAGGCTTATAGGGGTGATCTAGCATGGATGGGATAGATGAGATCACTGGCATCATGGTAAAAAAGAGTACTAACGAGAGATAGGCATACATGAGAGTATTGACGAGCAGACCATCTCTGCCCTGAGTCCTCCACCTCCTAAAAAAGACGAAAACATACAGGAAAAACAATACTGTAAAATCTATGAAATATTTTATCAGGTACTTCATTACAACACTTCCTTTCAGTTACCGCCCTATTCAAATTCCGATTTGCCGATTTGATTTTATCATTACCAGCTTTTACACAAGATGTAAGTCAGTGAAATTGCCATACACATTATCCATCAACATAAAAGGCAAAAAAACCGAGAGATTTAGTAACATTTCTCGGTTTATTATATGGTTCAATTTTTAGGCGTTATTTATTATATAGTTTACTACAAAGTTAATTACAAGTCTAGTCTTTTTTTAGTTTTCTGCTAAAATTTTGTTATCAGCTGATAAATACCAATATAATATATCTGCAAAAAGAGTACAAGATAACTGGTTAATTCAGGTTTTTTATTTGTTATGGTGAAATTCGCTTTTCACAGAGTAGAACAGGCAACAGACTAGCGAAGGCAAGGAAGTATTTCATAAGAAGCCCCTTGGAAGACGTTGGTACTTAATGAGCAGTTTCTGGGGAAGCGAAACGGCGAATTTAGTACCGCTACGTCTGGAACGGAGCGAGAGTGCGGCTTCGCTGGAATACTTCCTTGCCGCAGCGAACCTTTGATGCTCAAATAGACTAAACTGTTACAAAATTTTCTTGTCAACTAATAAATACTAATATACCTGTAAAAAGAGTACAGGATAACCAGTTAATTCAGACTTTTTCTGCAGGAAAGGAGGAATCTGTTTTGATAGAATTTAATGATGTCTGCAAAAGTTATCGGGTAGCCAGACGTGAGTCTGGACTCGGCAATGCGATAAAATCACTCTTTAAAAGAGAGTACAGCACCATTAATGCCATAAACCATATCAGTTTTTCCATAGACGATGGCGAAATGGTGGGCTATATTGGTCCGAATGGAGCAGGTAAAAGTACCACGATCAAAATCTTAAGCGGAATATTGACGCCGGATAGCGGAAACTGTGTAGTGAATGGTCAAATACCATGGAAAGACAGGAAAGAGTATACCAGACAGATAAGTGTCGTTTTCGGACAACGCTCGCAATTATGGTGGGATATTCCGGTCGTGGATTCGTTTGAGCTTTTGCAGGCAATTTATTCCATACCTGCACCAAGATATCATAACAAATTGGAGGAACTGACACAGCTTTTACATTTGGAGGAGCTGTTAAAAACACCCACAAGGCAATTGTCATTAGGACAGCGTATGCGCTGTGAAATTGCTGCATCGCTACTACATGAACCTAAATTATTATTTCTGGACGAGCCGACAATCGGACTAGATGCGGTATCTAAGATTGCAGTACGAGACTTCATAAAAAAAATGAATGAAGAACATAAAACCACGGTAATCTTAACAACACATGATATGCAGGATATTGAAGCCATTGCCAAACGTGTGATTTTGATTGGCAAAGGGCAGAAGCTGATGGATGGCACTTTAGAAGATCTGCGCCTTGAAGCAGAGTCTATAGAATCAGAAAATGAAAGCTCTGAAACGGACATTGACCACATCATAGCCCATCTTTATGCTAAACTAAACATTATGTAGGAGGCAGATGTCAATACCTATCACCGAAAGGTAGTGAGTTTTTGCCTACAGCAAACGAAAGGAGGTTATTTATGAAAAAATATTATTGTTTTTTTAAACTTCGTTTTTCTACAGGTATTCAGTATCGTATGGCATCTGTCACAGCTTTGACAACACAGCTTATATGGGGATTGATGGAGTGTCTGGCATATAAAGCTATCGCGGAAGCTTCCGGAGGCAATTTGCCGATGAATTATTCTTCTATCGTCACATACATATGGCTGAAAGAAGCACTGTTCGTTCTTTTTAACACATGGGCGGCAGATAATGACCTTTTTGCAATGATAGCAAATGGTGATATTGCCTATGAGCTGTGTCGTCCAGTGTCTATCTATTCCATGTGGTTCTCAAGAACAGTTGGAGCAAGAATAGCTGGGGCAATTATGAGGTGTATTCCCGTATTATTATGTGCGTTCCTGATGCCGAAAGCCTATAGAATGACCCTGCCAGTAAATAGAGTTTCCTTTTGGCTATTTCTGTTAACTTTATTTTTGGCGCTTGGGATAACAGTCACATTTTGTATGCTTGTCTATATGCTGTGCTTTTTTACGATTTCGCCGCAGGGCTGGCGAATGGTATTGACAGGAGCGGTAGATTTTCTGTCAGGAAATATTATTCCGCTGCCGTTTTTTCCGAAAAAATATTTGTTTTTATTGGAGTTATCTCCATTTTCCTATATGCAGAATGTTCCCTTTCGGATATACAGCGGAGATCTTGTCGGCGGAGAAGCATATCAGTGCATATTAAAACAGGTTTTCTGGCTGGTGACATTAATGCTTTTGGGGATTGTTCTATGGAAACGGGCGGAAAAAAGAATCATAATACAAGGAGGCTGATCCCATGAAAATCAAAGAGAATATAAAATTGTATCTAAAATATGCCTCTATCTGTACACAAAGTGTAATGGAATATAAATTCTCTTTTTTATTGATGATTATCGCGCGTTTTCTGATAGCATTTTGTGAACTGATTGCGATTCAATTCCTATTCTCCGGCTTCACACAGATAAAAGGATACACTTATGGAGAAGTTTTACTCTGCTTTTCCATCATTCAGATGTCCTTTACTTTTGCGGAGTTGTTTGGTAACGGATTCAAAACATTTTCAGGAACGGTGAGGAAAGGAGAATTTGATCGAATGATGCTCAGACCGCGTAGTCTAGTTCTTCAAGTAATCGGAAGCCGATTTGAAGTAGGAAGAACAGGTCCTTTGTTGACAGCTTTCATTACGTTGATACTGGGAATCAAGCATAGTCAGATAACATGGAACATCATAACTATATGGACAATAACTGCCATGATCATAGGAGGAATGTTATTATTTATAGGATTATTCATGCTAGAGGCAAGCTTTTGCTTCTTTTCCATTGAAGATACTTCGCTGATGAATGTCCTCACATATGGTGCGAAATCACATGGCAAGTATCCCATAGACATTTATGGAAAAGGAATCATGCGGTTTTGTACTTATGTTATTCCATATACCCTGATTCAATATTATCCTTTGCAGTTTCTGTTAGGCAAAACGCTCAACTGGTATCTAGCACTTTATCCGCTTGGAAGCATTGTGTTTTTGATTATTTGCTATTCCATATGGCAGTTCGGAGTAAAACATTATAAGTCATGTGGTTCATAAAGGTATTATATTATATCTTCAACATCACTCCAT
>CANRVK010000137.1 GCA_947643285.1 uncultured Eubacteriaceae bacterium | reverse complement strand
CAGACAAAGCGTTGAATGAAAATCTGCTCCACATGTGGGATGGTCAATACTCCGACAATGCATCAGAGAATGGGTGCAATGATATGGACACAGATCTTATTTCAGATCGTGTGGATATGGTTCAGAAACAAAAGAAAGAACTTGCTACAAAGAAACATTTTATTTCAAGGAAAGAAAGGATGAGTGAGATGAAAAATAAAAGAAAGGTATCCATAGCAGCGGCGGCAGCAATCTGTGTTCTGGCAGTGTCTACAACTGTAGCAGTAGCGGCTACCGTGAGATATTTGTCCAGAGAGGAAATTATACAAGAAGTAAAAGATCCAGATGCAGAGAACGCTTTTAAAAATGGTACTACTTTAGATATCAATCAAACAGTAGAAGCAGGCGATTATAGATTTCAGATATATTCTATCGCAACAAAGGAAAAACTTACAGAAAATGGTTTAGATGAAGGATTAGAAGGAGGTACTTATGCCATTGTGTCTGTGGAAAGGATAGATGGTACTTCTATGTTAGATGATTATAATGAGAAGACCTTTTTTGTATCACCTCTGATTCAGGGATTAGAGCCTTGGAGTTATAATATTGCTTCTATGGGAGGTTCTTATACAGAAAAAATAAAAGATGGGATTCTTTACCGTATTATAAAATGTGACGATATCGCTTTGTTTGCAGATCGACAGATTTATCTCAGTATTCTTGATGATACTTTTTATCAGAAAGATGCTTATCATTATAATGAAGTAGATGGTACGATTAGCAGAGAGGAATCTTATGATGGTATTAATCTATTATTTGAGTTGCCTATTGACAAATCACGAGCAGATGAGGAAAAAGCCGCACAATATTTAAGAGAATTAGAAAAATCTTGGGAAAAGGAAATAGTAGAAACGGGAAGTGAATTATTAGATAATATAATAAGGCAGGAAAGAGCAAAGGGATCTGATGCTATATGTATAGAGGAAATACCAGTTGAAGTTTTGATTAGTTATGCTAAGCTAGATGAAGATTCTGTAAAAGTGCTGACGCCAAGAGATGATGGAATGATAGAATATACTTATTATAGGAAAGATGAATCAGGAGGGAGTGATATGAGAGCTTTAGCCGAGTTCTTAGATAGGTTTCCTGATGGAACGGGAACAATTCTTATTGGAATTAATTTTGGTGAGAATAGTGCAGAGGAAGTAATATTTAGGGTATTTACTAGAGATGCAGATGGAATTATAAAAGGAATGGAATATATAATAAAAGAGTAAGCGTTTTGTAATAAAAGAAACCTGCTGTATATCTTAGGCAGGTTTCTTTTTCTATTGTGTTATGTTATTCTTTTATTAATATTTCATCAAAATTGTCAGAATAATGTAATACATTATCATCGGTAATAAATACGGCATAGACGTCATCTAATTCATTCACTAATTCCATTCCTTTTGTAAGACCTAAAGCGAAACAAGTTGTACTAAGTCCATCACCGTCTACAGAAAGAGAAGAGATGATAGAAACGGAAATCAAATTATTTTCATAGGGATAACCAGTTTTAGGGTTTAAAATATGATGATACAATATATCGTCTTTGATAAAATATCGTTCATAAATTCCAGAAGATACTACGGACATATCTTGAATGGCTACGATAGCCACAGTTTCATTTCTTTCTTGAAAAGGTTTTTGGATTCCTACTCTAAATGGGCTACCATCTGGTTTTTGACCGATACATAAAATATTCCCTCCTAAGTTAATAATCGCACTTTTTACTCCATGTTCCACCAAGAATTCTTTCATTTTATCCGCAATAAATCCTTTTGCGATTCCTCCTAAGTCTAAATGAGTGTCAGGAGAGGATATCGTTAAAATATCTTGGGATAAAGAAATATTTCGATAATCAACAGAGGCTACAGCCTTTTGTATGGAGGAAGAGTCTGGTATCTGTGCTTCTTTATAATCCCATAAAGCGGCTAAGGGTTCAATGGTGATATCGAATGAACCATCAGAAAGTTTGGAATAATAAAGACCTTTTTCTATTAATTCTTTGGTATCCTGTGAAAGAGTGATCTTGGAGGTATCAGAAGAACGGTGATTGATCTCGCTGATTTCACTGGTATCGATTGTTTTACTAAAAAGATTTTCATATTCTTCACAGAGAGAAAGGCAGTTTTCTAATAGTTCCATATCATCACTATCATAAATGGTGACTGTGACAATCGTATCTAATAAAAAAGAAGACTTTGTGATAGGGTCTGCAAAAACTTGTTTTTTTTGGATACGAAAGAATAATAGAATCGTTAAAATACAAAGAAAACTGATACAAAGGCAAGAAACGATATATTTTTTTTTCATAGAAATTAGAATCTCCATTCTTATATTATTTTAAATTCTGAAAGTGATAAAAGTTAAAATTTGATTATTTTTTTATAAATATAACAAATTTTAACAGAGAAAAGGGATATCGTCAAGCCTATGAGAGTATGAAAAGTGTTATTGGTTATTGTTTAGGGGACTTGAAAGGTAGAGGGGGACGCTACGGCAAGGACGTATTCCAACGAAGCCGCGCTTTCGCTCCGTTCCAGACGTAACGGACACTAAATTCGCCGTTTCGCTTCTTGCGAAACCGCTCATTAAGTGCCGACGTCTTCCAAGGGGCTTCTTATGGAATACGTCCTTGCCTTCGCTAGTTAGTGGCTGTTCTAATTTATGGTAATTGATATAAAATAAAAAAAGCTTTTTATTTACAGGAACTTGAAGGATAAAAAAATTAGTTTTATTTCAAATTTATTTCAAAATAGAAAAAGAGTATTTTGGAATATAAATATCTGTTGCCTAGAGTAGAAAATTAAAGAGTCTGTTATGTTACTGCCAAAAGGTTATTAAATAAAAAACTAGCAGGTAATATTTAAAATAAAAATGATATTTTTTCAAAGTATTGAAATAAGACTTTGTTTACAATACAGTTCAAAAGAAGTATACTGAAGTTGAAGTAGAATTATGTAATATGAGGAAATGAAAAATATTTCCCTACTACTTTAAAAGAATATGAAAAAATGTTAGGAGAATTATAATTATGAAAAGAAAAGAAAATATAGAGCATATATTACAAAAATTAAATTTACACTCAAGAAAATTTGGTTATCATTATATACCAGATAGAGAAATTATTATAGATACTGAAAAAGCAAAAGAACTGACAGAACTAATAAATAAAAGTGTGAAGGAAGGCATAGATTATTTACCAGAGCGTTACAATATTGATGTAGGGAAACATAAAGAACCAGCGCCTAAAATTATTTATGATTAATATCACCAGTCAGAAATGATTAGGTGGTATTTTTATATCCCAAAATTGTCATTCTAATATTTTCGGGCAGTAGCTAGAAAGAGGAATAAACATAGAATAAATCATGTAAAAAAATATGATTTTATTTTAATGGTCTTTGTATAGGTTAGATAGGGAAAGATTATATTGCAATTTTGAAAAATATCTTTAAAATAGGTAATGATAAATATAGCTATATGAAAAAACAGAAAATAGCTTATGGAGGCAGAGATGAGAAAAAATGATAAAATAATGCTTGGAATTATTTTAGGAATCGCTTTGATATTTGGAATGTATTTTTATTTTTCCAAAAAAGAAGGCAGTTATGCAGTGGTAAAAGTAGATGGGCAGATATATGGTCAATACTCTTTGAAAGAGGAAAGAACGATTGAAATTCCTTCTAAAGATGATAATTATAATCGCTTAGTAATTACAGGGGGATATGCGGATATAGAAGAAGCTTCTTGTCCTGATAAACTTTGTGTTCACCAAAAAAAGATCCAGAAAAGTGGAGAAACATTAGTCTGTCTGCCTAATAAAGTGATAGTAGAAATTAAGAGCGAAGAAAAAAGTTCCTTAGATGGTATAGCGAACTAAAAGGTAAAATAAAAAAAGACGAAAGAAGGTTTTGATTTGGCAAAAAAGATGTCCATTTATGGAATGTTAGTAGCGACTGCATTTTTATTCAGTTATTTAGAATCTCTCATTCCTATTCCCATTCCAATTCCCGGAATTAAATTAGGTTTAGCGAATTTAGTGACATTACTTTCTCTCTATATATTAGGGGAGAAGGGAGCATTTATTATTATGATAGCCCGTATTTTATTGAGTGGTTTTACTTTCAGTGGAATGGCTACGATACTTTATAGTCTAGCGGGAGGAATATTGAGCTTTTTTCTTATGGCATTGTCAAAAAGAAAAAATTGGTTTAGCATCATTGGAATCAGTATAATAGGAGGAGTTTTTCATAATGTCGGACAGATCTGTATGGCAGCAGTTGTTCTAAAAAATACAGCCATTTTTTATTACTTTGGATTCCTGCTGATCGCAGGCTGCGTGACAGGCTGCTTGATAGGAATAGTGGGAAAAACGATATATAAACGCCTTCCTAAAAATCTTACAATATAAGAGATAAAATTTTAAATGAATTATGAAAGGTTATCATATCTTATAATGAAAATAAAAATCTATTTTCGTAGTAAGGATACAATAGAATAATAAGATACCGTTTTGCCTTTCTATTCTATGGTTATCACGAAACTCTCTTTTCAAAAAGTAGAACAGAAACGAATTAGCGGAGGCAAGGAAGTATTCCAAAAGAAACCCCTTGGAAGACGTTGGTACTTAATAAGCAGTTCCGCAAGAAGCGGGGCTGCGAATTTAGTACCGTTACGTCTGGAACGGAGCGAAAGCGCGGTTTCGTTGGAATACTTCCTTGCCGTAGCGTTCCTCTGTCTTTCAAAGTTTTCTAAACAATAACAAATAGAAAGAAAAGATAGAAATAGAATATCACCAGTTAAGGGAATATATTAGGGGATTGTTTCATAAATTAAAGTAAAAAGGTATGGAAGTAGATTAGCATGAGAGTTTTAAAAAAATATAGCATTTTTGTATTTTCCATGCTATTTATATTCTTTTCTGTATACATTTGTTATGCAGATACAACACAAATACAGACGACAGAAACGCCAGAGGAATTAAGACAATTATACGCCCAGTCAGCGGTTCTTATGGATGCTGATTCAGGGCGTGTTTTATTTGAAAAGAATGGATATGAGCAGATGCCGATGGCGAGCACGACAAAGATTATGACTTGTATTTTAGCGCTGGAAAATGGAAATTTAGAAGATGAGGTGACAATCAGTTCTTATGCTGCTTCACAGCCTAAAGTACATTTGGGAATGTACAATGGTCAAAAATTCCATCTGGGAGATTTATTATATTCTCTTATGTTGGAATCACATAATGATTCTGCAGTTGCAATAGCAGAACATATAGGAGGAAGTGTAGAAGAGTTTGCAGCTATGATGAACCAAAAAGCGAGGGATTTAGGATGCCAGAATACATATTTCATCACACCGAATGGTTTAGATGCGAAAACTACTTTTACAGATGAAAATGGCAATTCCGTGGAAATGATACATTCCACTACAGCGGCGGATTTAGCGACTATTATGATGTATTGTATTCGTATTTCTCCCCAAAAAGAGGAATTTTTAAACATCACAAGAACCATCTCTCATAGTTTTACAGATATAGAAAAAAAACAAGGTTACTCTTGTAATAATCATAATGCTTTTTTGAGTATGATGGAAGGAGCACTTTCTGGGAAGACAGGATTTACGAATAATGCAGGGTATTGTTATGTGGGAGCGTTAAAAAGAGATGGAAAAACTTTTATTGTGGCATTGTTAGCTTGTGGATGGCCGAATAATAAAACATATAAATGGGCGGATACAAAAAAGTTGATGAATTATGGATTGTCACATTATGAATATCAAACGATATGGGAAGAAGTAGATCTCAGCCCAGTGAAAATTTTAGAAGGAGTGCCAAAAGAGAATGATATTCAAACAGATGTTTATGTCAATGTTAAAGTGCAAAAAAAAGAACAGGAAGAAGGATTTTCTTATCTGTTAGGAGATACAGAAACAATCGAAACAAAAGTAGAATTAAAAGAAGAAATGACAGCCCCAATAAAAGAAGGAACGGTAGTAGGCAGTGTACAATATTTTTTGGGGGAAGAATTAATTCGTTCTTATCCTATTGTGACAGAAGAGGGAGTGGAAAGAATAGATTTTAGATGGTGTTTGAAAAAAATATTAAAAGATTTTGGAATAGGAAAAGTTTAAGTTTAGATTTGAATGTTATTATTCTTAGAAGAATAAATATAAAAATACGAAAAGTTAAAAATTTCGTGAGAGTATGATTTTTTAATTTTATAAAAGAATTAATGAATGAAAGGTAAGGAACAATTTAAAAAGAAGATTTTTACTTTTGAAATCCTTTTATCAAAACATTTTCTTTATTTTTTCAAAATTCTTAGATAAAAAGAACCACTAACACGAATAAAAGAATACTTTTTCTTACAAGTTGAAAAACAAAATAGAAAATGTTAAAATGAATAGAGAAAGAGAAAAAAGAAGAAGGGCGATTTTATGGAGATAAAAGAACTTTTAGAGCAGGTGAAAGCCGGAGAGATAGAACTTGAAAGAGCAGAAGAACTTTTGAAGAGCTTTCCATATGAAGATTTAGGATATGCAAAATTAGATCACCATCGGGGTTTGAGAACAGGATTTCGAGAAACTATATTCTGTGAAGGAAAGCCAGATGAGTATTTGGTTCAAATTTATAAGAAATTTTATGATAGAGATGGGGAAGTATTTGGAACAAGAGCGAGCGAAAAGCAGTATCAATTAGTAAAAGAGGCTGTTCCAGAAGTGACGTTTGATTGTGTGTCTAGAATTTTAAAAGTGGAAAAAGAAAAAAAGAGGATTGGGAAAATTGCAGTATGTACAGGAGGAACAGCAGATGTGCCAGTAGCAGAAGAAGCTGCACAGACAGCGGAATATTTTGGAAGTTGTGTAGATCGAATTTATGATGTAGGAGTGGCAGGAATTCACAGGCTGTTGAATCAGAGAGAACGATTAGAGAAAGTGAATTGTATTATTGCTGTTGCAGGAATGGAAGGTGCATTAGGAACAGTAGTAGCAGGACTTGTGGATTGTCCTGTCATTGCTGTTCCTACTTCCATAGGTTATGGAGCAAGTTTTCATGGGGTAGCAGCACTTCTCACCATGCTTAATTCCTGTGCAAATGGAATCGCTGTAGTGAATATTGATAATGGCTATGGAGCAGGTTATCTTGCCACACAAATAAATAGATTAGCAGAAAAGAATAGAAATGAGTGAGTCATTAAAATAAATAAGAAAAGAGGCAGAAGATGAGAAATATTTTATATTTGGAATGTTATTCTGGAATCAGTGGAGATATGACAGTAGGAGCGTTACTAGATTTAGGCGCTCATAGAGAAGTATTAGAGGAAACACTTTGTAGTATGGGAATAGAAGGGTATCAGTTACATTTTGGCAGAAAGAAAAAATGTGGAATTGATGCCTATAATTTTGATGTAGAATTAGAAAAAGAACAGGAAGGACATGCCCATCATACACATCATTCAGAAGAGCATATGCATAAGCATGAACACAGACATCTTTCAGATATTTTAGAGATAATAGAGAGGATAAAGGTAAAAGAAAACGTAAAACAAACGGCGAAACATATTTTTCAAATAGTGGCAGAGGCAGAATCAAAGGCACATGGAATAGAAATAGAAGAAGTGCATTTTCATGAAGTCGGAGCGATAGATTCTATTATTGATATTTTGAGTACAGCGATTTGTTTAGATGATTTAGGAATAGAAGAAGTTATTGTTTCTCCTCTTTCAGAAGGGCGTGGATATGTCACTTGCCAACCTGGGGTGATGCCAGTTCCAGTTCCTGCGACAGCGAATATTGCTGCTGCCTATGGATTGGAATTGAGATTAACGGATAATGAAGGAGAAATGGTCACACCAACAGGAGCGGCTATTGCAGCAGCTATTCGGACAATGGATAAACTTCCAGAAAAATATAAGATTAAGAAAATAGGAATTGGTGCAGGGAATAAAGATTTTAAAAATGCCAATATTTTAAGGGCTATGTTGATAGAGCCAATAGCAGAAGAAAAAGAAGAAAAGAAATGGATTTTAGAAACCAATATTGATGATTCTACCCCAGAAGCGCTTGGCTATACAATGGAATGTTTACTGGAAGCAGGAGCATCTGATGTGTGGTATATGCCTATCTATATGAAAAAAAGCCGTCCGGCTTTTCTTTTGAAAGTGATTTGTGAAAAAGATCAGATAGAGCAGATGGAGGATATTATCTTTGTACAGACTACTACGATTGGAATAAGAAAATATCAGGTGGACAGAAAAGTATTAGATAGAAGGATAGAACAGATCATGACAAAGTATGGGGAAGGGAAAGTGAAAATCTGTAATTATAAAGGACAGATTTTTTGCTATCCAGAATATGAAAGTATAAAAGAGATCTGTAATAGAGAAAAGATAGATTTTCAGAAAGTCTATATAGAAATAAAAAAAGCAGCGGAAGAAAAGTTTTTGAGTTGAATTAGTTTCAAAGAGTAATAAATAAATAGAGTATATGTGTGAATTTAAGGAAATAGGATTGGGAAAGAGAACATTTTGAGAAAAGTTCCAAGTTCCGCTACGGCAAGGACGTATTCCAGCGAAGCCGCGCTTTCGCTCCGTTCC
>CANRVK010000136.1 GCA_947643285.1 uncultured Eubacteriaceae bacterium | reverse complement strand
TGACAACGTACATATGTAGATCTATTATATTATTATGAAAAAAGAATATAAACTTACAAATACAACAATATCTATGATAAATTATCATTTTGTTTTTTGTCCTAGATATAGAAGAAAAATATTTTTAATACAGGGTGTAGAAGAACGATTTAAAGAATTAGCTACAATAAAATGTGAGGAGTTAGAGATAAAAATTTTAGAAATAAAATGTGAGAAGGATCATGCTTATATGTTTTTAAATTGTTTGCCTACACAGAGTCCATCTAATATAATGAAAGATATTAAGAGTTATACAAGTAAAATTTTAAGGGAGGAATTTGAAATACTATCAAAAATGCCTAGTTTATGGACTAGAAATTATTTTGTATCAACTGCTGAAATGGTGAGTGAGGATATTATAAAAGAATATATAGAAAGTCAAAGAACTAGATATTAATATAATAAGAAAGTGAGAAATAGGAGATAGAGGAATATGCGGAGAGAAATGAGAAGAAAGGATAGGGCAATAGGAGAAGAAGAAATAAAGGATATTTTGCAGAAGGGAGAGTATGGTATTTTATCCACAATAGGAAGAGATGGTTATCCATATGGATTGCCTTTGAATTATATTTATAGAGAGGAAGAAAAAGAGTTGATGGGGGCTATTTATTTTCACTGTGCGAAGGAACAAGGGTATAAATGTGAAAATATGATATTTTGTGATAAAGTCAGCTTCACAGTAGTTGGAGAAACAGAAGTGCTGCCAGATAAATTTTCAATGAAATATGAAAGTGTGATAGTATTTGGAAAAGTGAAACAGGTATTAGAGGATAAAGAAGAAATATTAAGAGAAATGATACAAAAGTATTCTTATCTGTATAAAGAGGAGGGGGAGGAGTATATAAAAAATGCGATCTCAAAAACAGGAGTGTATAAAATAGAGATAGAGCATATGTCTGGAAAGAGAAGAAAGTAAGTAAGAATGGAGAGATAGTATGGAATATTGTAAGGGAGAGGGAAAGGATAAAACAGAGATAGTTAGTTTTATATTTGATATAATATAAGTAATAAAGAAATCTTGTTTTTAAAAGGAATTAAAAAGGTCATCTTATTTGCTGATTTTCTTATAAAAGAAGAAATCGTAACAGAAAAAGTAATAAAATAAATAAAAGTATGTTATAATAAAAGAAATTCTATGAGAAAGTACAATGAGGAGAGAAAAAGGAGTTATAATGTAATGGAAAAAATAACAGGGAGTATAGAAGCATTAAATGCTATACAGATTACCCAAAAAGTAGCAGGATTAGATATCGCTTGTAAGACAATATTAAAAAACAAAGAATTTTTAGCAGTGATTTTGAAATATGTAGCAGAAGAATATAAAGAGTGTACTATATCAGAAATTATGGATTTTATAGAGAAAGAAACCATAACTTCTCCAGAACTCACAACAGGAAGAACCAATACACAAATCGCCGGAGATAATTTAGAGTTTAGCCAATTAAATGAGAAGACTTCTAAATTTGATATTTTATTTCGAGTGAAAGATCCAAAATTATCGACGCAAGAGATACAGGTGAATTTAATGGTAGATATAGAACCACAAAAAAATTATCAGCCGGGCTACCCAATAGAAAAGAGGGGAATTTATTACTGTTCTAGAATGATCAGTTCCCAGATTTCAAGTGTGATCGTAGAAGATACCAGTTATAAAGATATTATAAAGGTATATAGTATATGGATTTGTTTAGATAATGTACCTCAAAAAGGACAATATACAATGTCCCATTATGAGATAGTGAATACACAAAATATAGGAAATTATATACCAAAAAAGAAAAACTATGATCTATTACATATGGTTATTATAAGATTAGGAAACAAAGACTATAAAGAAAAACAAGGAATATTTGAATTTCTAAATGCATTATTTTATCCAGAAAATAAAAATTCATATGAAAAATTGAATGAATATGTAGACTTTAGTAAGAATGAAGAGTTAAAAAAAGAGGTGAAAAAGATGAGTGGATTAGGACAAAGAGTATTAGAAGAGGGAATAGCACAAGGGATAGCACAAGGAATAACTCAAGGAATTGAAGAAGGAATCGAAGAAGGAATCATACAAGGAAAAATACAGATGATAATTAGCCTTTTAAAAGATGGATATATAACAAAAAAGATGGCAACAGAGAAGTTAAATATTACAGAAGAAAAATTGGAAGAATTGATTTCTAAAAACGACGATATAAAATAAAGAAAAATAACAAGTGATATTTGGGTGATTTATGATAAAAAATAAACATTTATAGTTCAGAAAAAGTGAAACGAGAATGGAGATTATTATGAAATATCAAGTATTAAATCATCAGCATTTATTTGAATCAGAAAGGTATTTTAAACAATGTCATGCTTCTACGATTTGTTTTCTGCCAAATGGAAAATTAGGGGTAGCTTGGTTTGCTGGAACAAAAGAAAAAGCGCCAGACGTAGCGATATGGTTCTCTTATCAGGAGGGAACAACATGGAGTGTTCCAAGAAAGATAGCGGATTGTGAAAATATTCCTTGTTGGAATCCGATTCTTTTGACATTAGGAAAGAAGATATTTCTTTTTTATAAAGTGGGAAATGAGATACCAGAATGGAAGACAATGGTCAAAATATCTATGGATAATGGACTGACATGGAGTGAAGAAAAGGAATTAGTAAAAGGAGATAAAGGGGGCAGAGGACCAGTAAAAAATAAATGTATTATATTAAAAGATAATAGTATTTTAGCTCCTGCATCTACAGAAAAAGAAGAGTGGAATTGTTTTGTAGACTGTTCTAAAGATGGTGGACTGACATGGGAAAGAAGTCAAAATATTCCAATTGACAGAAACGCTCTAACAGGAACAGGTGTCATACAGCCAACTTTATGGCAGGATCAAAGTGGAGAAGTACATATGTTTATGAGGAGCAGTGAGGGTTTCATCTATCAAAGTACTTCTTCTGACAATGGAAAAACATGGAGTATAGCAGAAAAAACCTCTCTGCCGAATAATAACTGTGGAATAGATTTAGTCAGAATGGAGAATGGTCTGCTTGTATTAGTATATAACCCCATTTCTGGAAATTGGGCAGCTCGATCTCCTATTGCATTTTGTATCTCAAAAGATAATGGAAAAACATGGTGCGAGCCGCAAAATCTAGATTATGTGCCATGTACGAAAAATATAGAAAGTGCTGAGTTTTCTTATCCTGCTATTATAACAAAAGGAGAAGATGTTTATATCACTTATACTTGGAAAAGAAGAACCATTGCATTTTGGCAGATAAGAATATGGAATCAGTAAATAATGAAATATAGTTATCAGAAAACTTTTTTTCACAAAGTAGAACCATCAACAACCTAGCGAAGGCAAGGACATATTCCAAAAGAAGCCCCTTGGAAGACGTTGGTACTTAATAAGTAGTCCCGCAAGAAGCGGGGCTGCGAATTTAGTACCATTACGTCTGGAACGGAGCGAAAGCGCGGCTTCGTTGGAATATGTCCTTGCCGTAGCGCCCCCTTATTTCCAAAGCAGCCCAAACAATATATCTATTTAATTCCTTTTTATTTCAAATGATTTATTGATAATACTGTGCCTGCGAGTTCCATAATTGATAATAAAGTCCATCTTCTTTTTCTACTAAATTTTTGTGAGTTCCATATTGTACTAAATGCCCGCTATCAAATACAGCGATTTGCTTACAAAAATAACAGCTCGATAAACGATGAGAGATATATACTGCCGTTTTATCCTTGATTAAATCATTTAATCGGGAATAGATATCTGCTTCAGCAATCGGGTCTAAAGCGGCTGTCGGCTCATCTAATATAATAAATGGAGCATCTTTATAAAGTGCTCTTGCAATCGCAATCTTCTGCGCTTCTCCACCGGAAATTTCCACCCCTTCTTCTGCAAATTCATTATAGAGCTGAGTTTTAATTCCATTAGGAAATCGTTCTATTCTCTGTTCTAATCCAGCCTTAAAAGTGCAGTCTTCTACTTTTTTTTCATCATAATCAGAAGAAGTCGCCACGTTTTCTCCCAAAGTAAAAGAGAATAAATGGAAATCCTGAAATACAACAGAGAAAAGGGAAAGATAATCATAATAATCATACTCCTTGATATTAATCCCATTTAAAAGGATTTCCCCTTCTTGAGGATCATATAAGCGGCAGAGCAGTTTAATAAAAGTAGTTTTTCCAGAGCCGTTTCTTCCTACAACTGCCATTTTTTCTCCTACTTTAAACTTAATATTTAAGTGTTCTAAGCTATAATTTTCCGAAGAAGGATAATGAAAGCTCACATTTCTAAATTCAATTTCATAGTTTTTCGCTTCTTCTAAATTAATTCTCTTTGTTCCCGTTTCCTTATGATTAGGAAGTTCTACAAAATCAAAAAACCATTCTAAATATTCACTTTGTTTTCTGGCTTGTGTTAGAGCAAAAGAAATTCCTGAAAAACCGACTCCAAATTGAGTGACTGCACCAGAATAGAGTACAATATTTCCAACACTAATCGCTTTTGTCAAAGCCTTTAATCCTACAAATAGATAAATTAATACCGTTAAACTATTATTAAAAATAGAAGAAATAAAAGTATAAATAATATTTGTATGAAAAAAATCTTTTCCATAGTCTAAAATACGATCAAAATTAGAATGTAATTCTTCTTTGATTAAAGGTGCTTGGTTGTATAAGCGGATATCTTTTCCAGAGTTATACTCTATCGAGAGTTCAAAGGCATAATATCCAAGATGATTCTGAAAACTGCGAGTATTATGCACAAAGTCATAGTTTTTATGCTGTATTTTTTCATTTGACTTAGAAACAGTGAATATTGTGATAAATAAAAACACACATAACATAACAATAGAAGCAGAGGAGTTTAAAAAAACAGATAAAGGATCTGTTCCAGTGCTTCTAGAAAGGAACATTTGAATCACTAAAGATACAGACAGTATAACAGAAATACTATTACTAATCAGATCAGGTAATAACCATACAGCTCGTTTCAGTGCATATCCATCATCTAACTTTTCCTTGGTTTCTCTTATTGTACTGTTTTCCATATCCGCATAATCTAATTGAAAACATTTATCCGCTATAAATAATCCTATTTTATGACCTAATACATAATCAAGAATATCCCACATCTGCCCTAAAAATTGAATGATTAAAAAGCAGAAAAAATTGAGAAGTACAGTCAAAATAGTATAATGTATGATTTTATTCCAATCTCTAGCGCCGCTCAGTTCTGTGATAATTTGAGAGGAATAATACAGACTGATAAAAGGAGAAAGCGCTCGAAATATATTACATGTGACAGCAATTAAAATCAAGAAAGGCTGTAATTTATGTATTAATTTCAGACTTTTAAAAACCAGTTTCCACTCTTTTATTCGTGTTTTGATATAATTATTCATCTTCTTCCCCTCCTTTGTTTTCTTTATAATATTTTGCCTGTATATCAAACATTTCTCGATATTTTCCGCCTGCTTTTAATAATTCTTCATGTGTGCCCATTTCTACTATTTCACCTTGTTCCATAAAGAGAATCCGATCACAAAAGCGTGTACTCGCCAGACGATGTGAAATAAAAATAGAAGTGGCGTTTTTGGTCAGTTCATGATATTTTAAATACATTTCATTCTCTGCAATCGGGTCTAATGCGGCTGTTGGTTCATCTAAAATCATAATCGGCGCATTTTTATAGAGCGCACGGGCGAGCATTAATTTCTGCTGTTCCCCACCAGATAATTGAATCCCTTCTTCGTTTAAATCACTGACTAAGAGAGTATCAAGCCCATGAGGTAATTTCTTTATCACTTGGTCGAGTCCAGATAGAGCAAGACATTGGTTTAATTTATGATGATCTATTTCTTGTTCTTTGCAGAGTGTGATGTTTCTTTTTATGGATATCGGAAGAAATTGAATATCTTGAAAAACAGGAGAAAAAAGTTGAAAATAATCATCTCGATTATATTCTTCTGTTTTATATCCATTAATTTTAATCTCCCCAGAAGTCGGAGAATATAGACCGCAGATTAACTTCACTAAAGTAGTTTTTCCCGCTCCATTTGCACCTACTATCGCGATTTTTTCTCCCGGTTGAATGGTCAAGTTGATATTGCGAATGATGTCCTTTTCTTCTGTGGAATAATGATAATGAACTTGATGGAGTTCAATTTGATAGGGAAGTTCTTGTTTCATAGGGAGTGCCACACCCTTTCCCCTATTCGTATTATCTTTCATATTCAAAAATTCTCTCAGATCACAGATATCATAGTTACAAGTTGTGATTTTAGAAAGACTTTGAATAATGCTAACACACCAATTAGAAAAGCCACTGATAATACCAAAATATAAAACGAAATCAGAAACAGAAATAGACCCCTTAAAAACTAAATAAATTAAATAGGCATAAGCTCCGCCATCTCTTAAAAGATTGAGCACATTACCGACAACACTACATAAAAAATAGAGAAGCTGCATAGTGACAGTCCAGCGGATTCTTTCATCCATAAATTTTTTAAATGTCCCATAAAACCAGTTACGCATATGATAAAGCCGGATATCCTTTGCCACATCAAAGTCACTGGATTTATAGCCTAAATAATATAATTTGAGGTCAAGCTTCAGCCAATTCTCTTTATTTTTATAAATCCATTGATTAACCTTTTTATTAGTAAGGTGAAGAATGAGTGAGGATAAAATAATTAGAATACTGACGAACGGGCTTAACTTGCTTAAAATTCCAGCATATACAGAAAAACCTAAGAGATTAGAAAAAATGGAAAAGAAGATGAATATTAAAGCTAGTAGACCTCCGTCTGTTGATCCTCCTACTGTATTATCAAGAATTTCCAGTGATTTGCGTACCAGTGTCTGCGTATGAGGATTACCGATATTTTCATAATCTGTATTCATAGATTTTTCATTTATGATATAAGTTAAATGAGCGCCTACCTTTGTACTAAGACGAAAATCTGTTTGTGCTTTAATAAAAGAACTGAGCAAGTTTAAACTAAGATATATGATACCTAAAAAAAGAATAGAAGCAATCAGATAGGAAGTGCCTGCCTGTGTTTCAATCGCCTGTACAATTACTTTGGGAAGATAAACAGTACATAATGGGAGGAATAAAACAGTAGGAATATTTCCTAATATCAGGAAAATAAGAGCTTTATCCCATTTCCAAAGCAATTTTGTAACAAAGATAGTATTCTGAAATACCCCGAAGGGTGGTTTCTTTTTTGGATTGGTAGATTCCATCAATAACACGTCTCCTTTCATAAGATGTCTAAAATATACCATATAAATAAAAATAGAAAAAAATAACGTGAATAGTCAAGAAAATGACAAAAATGATTCACTCTGCATAATAAAATATCCCCCTTTCAGGTACACTCTGACTTCATAAAAGCCTTAGCGGACACTAAAAAATTCCCTTTTACATCTTAGGCAAATGTTTTTACTTTATGGATAGAGAAACAATGGGAGGTTTCGCTTTTTGATATAGAGGTTTGACGAAACTTTTATAGGTGTCATAGTTTAACATTACCATAAATAATATTGCTTTTTGAATAGAAAAGAGTAATTTTATTTTATAGTAAAACTTTATAAATGTCCATCAATTAATACTTGAATTTTATAAAATTCTTTTTTATAAGGTTATGGAAAAAGGGATTTTATATTTTCGTATGATATAAGTGTAAAGTTAAGGGAGGGGAAGGGATATTTTCGCAAAAGGTTCGCGCCGGAAAGAAATGTTCCAACGAAGCCGCGCTCTCGCTCCGTTCCAGACGTAGCGGACACTAAATTCGCCGTTTCGCTTCTTGCGAAACCGCTCATTAAGTGCCAACGTCTTCCAAGGGGCTTCTTTTGGAATCATTTCTTTCCGGCGCTAGTTTGTAGCATCGGCGAGTAATAAAAAGAGTAGGGTTAGTCAATATAGCATGGAAAACTTGTAATGAAAGGATATGAATGATATAATTAAAAAAGATTAGGAGAATATACTACGAAAGATAGGTCTAAATTTACAGTAGAAGTAAGGTGATATGATACCTCTTAAGTAGACAAGGTAAATAACTAAAATCTACTTAAGGGGTATTTTATGTATAGGAAATATAGATCGGAAGAAGAATGGAATATTGTGGAAGGATATCTAAATGGTATCTTTTCATTGGAAGAAAAAAGACGTGAGTTAGGATACAAAACAGCACTAGGATTAGAGCTGGGTACGACAATATCAGGAGAAAGGAGCAGCGTCATCTTTTTTATTTTACCTAAAAAGGCATCATTCAGCCTTTTTATTCTATTGTCATAATGAGATTCATTTTTTATAAATTGGGAAAGGGAATAAACTAGCGAAGGCAAAGAAGTATTTCCAAAAGAAGCCCCTTGGAAGACGTTGGTACTTAATGAGCGGTGCGGTGACGCGCCGAGAATTTAGTACCGCTACGTCTGGAACGGAGCGAGAGCGCGATTTCGTTGGAATACTTCTTTGCCACAGCGAACCTTTGGCTTTAAAGTATCCTGAACGGTAAACTAAAAAAAGCAGTGAAATACACGACAAACGCATGAGTAAACAAATTGTAAACACGCCTTTTTTCTGGTAAAAT